>CAJMQM010000001.1 GCA_905215615.1 uncultured bacterium
GAATTTATATTTTGCCCTAAATTCTCACTTCCATTTTGATTTCCATTTGTATTATTATTATTTTGTTCCATAAATTCTCCTTTCTTGAGTTTATTACTCAAGTAATTTATTATAAATATATTAACCTAAAACAATTATATCATACAAGACTTTTGTGAAAAAAATGTGACAATATTGAAAAAAGTTCAAGTTATATGTATAATATAAAGAAGTTTAATTAAATGTAAGTGAGGAATAGTAATGTTAAAAAGCGAAAAAGGACTAACATATATAGCAATGATATTTATAATAGTATTAATAGCCATAATAGTATTTGGTGTTATTTATTTTGCAAGAATTGAATTATCAAAAGAAAGCTTAGAGACATTAAAAACAGATATGTTATTAATACAAGGAAAAACAGAGTTAGTATCACAACACGTAGATATGAAGGAAAAGGATGCAGAATTAATAGGAACAAAGCTTGGAGATATGGGAGAAGATGAAATAATAAAAAGCTTTTTAGAAAAAAATATTATAGATGCAAATTCAAAAGATAGTGACTTTTATGTTTTAAAAGAACAAGACATAAGAAATTTAGAGCTAGAAAATGTAAAAATAGAAGAGGGAGTTTATTATATAGTAGACTACAAAAATAATGACATAATTATTACAAATGGTTATGAAGCACCAGATGGAAAGTTGTATTACAAATTATCAGATATAGAGAACTTAGAAAATTAAGTAATAGTGCTAAGATTTATATAGTAAATGAAAGGGATTATAATGAAGGAAAAAGAAGAAATAAGGCTAAATGAACTAAAAAAAATAGATAGAGAATTTTATGCAAAAGGGCTAAAACTAATTGCAGGCATTGATGAAGCGGGACGCGGACCATTGGCAGGACCAGTGGTTGTTGCGTCTGTTATTATGCCAGAAAACTCTTTTATAGAAGGAATAAACGATTCTAAAAAAGTATCTGAAAAAAGAAGGGAAAAACTATATGATATAATTCTAAATGAAGCAATAGGCTATGGGGTAGGAATAATAGACCAAAGAGAAATAGATGAAATTAACATATTAAATGCAACAAAAGAAGGACTTACACGTAGCATTAAAGAATTAGAAAAAAACTTAAAAGAAAATGGGAGCGGTTTTGAAAAGCCAGATGTAATTTTTGTAGATGCTTTAACAAAAATAGATACAGATAGTATTCCTTATAAATCAATTGTACATGGAGATGCAATTAGCTACTCAATAGCATCTGCCTCGATTATAGCAAAAGTAACAAGAGATAGAATTATGAGACAATGGGATGAGGTATATCCACAATATGGCTTTGCTAAACATAAAGGCTATGGTACAGCTGCACATATTCAAGCAATTAAAGAATATGGGTTATGCCCATTACATAGGCTAAGTTTTGTTAAAAATTTTATAGAAAAATAGAAAAACATGGAGGATTTTATGGTAAAAAATATTGTATTTGATATAGGGGCAGTATTAGTAGGCTACAACCCAAAAGAATATGCTAAAAAAATTAATATTTCTTTAGAAAAAGTTGATAAAGCACATGAAGTATTAGTTCACACTAAAGGGTGGAGAGAATATTTAGATGGAAAAATAGAAAATGAAGAATTCTTAAAAGATTTAATCCAAAAAAATCCAGAATATAAAGATGAATTTGAATTATTAATTCTTAAAGAAAATAATAAGCATATTACATATGAAATTAAAGAAAATACGCAATTACTAAAAGAATTGTCAAATAATTATAACATATATCTACTTTCTAACATTACAAAAGATACAATGGACAGTTTTAAAGAAATGTATGACTTCGAGAAGAAAATTACAGGAGCAACATATTCTTATGAAGCACATATAAGCAAGCCACATAAAGAAATATATAATTTTCTATTTTCAAAATATAATTTAAAACCTAATGAGTGTATTTTTATAGATGATAAACTACATAACATAGAAGTAGCAAATGAGCTTGGTATGCAAGGAATTCATTATACAGACCATGAAAAACTTGTAGAAGAATTAGGAGGAAAACTAAAGTGAATATACAAGAAATAATTGCAACAAAAAGAGATAAACGTAAATTAAGCAAGGAGCAAATTGAATATTTTATTAATAATTATACAAGTGGAAACATTACAGATTATCAAGCAGCTGCACTTGTTATGGCAATTTACATTAATGGTATGGACGAAGAAGAAATAGTTAATTTAACTTTAGCAATGGCAAGTTCTGGAGACATTTTAGATTTATCTGAATTGGGAACAGTTGTAGATAAACATAGCACAGGAGGAATTGGAGATAAAGTAACTTTAATATTAGCTCCAATTATAGCTTCTTTAGGTATTCCAGTAGCCAAAATGTCTGGAAGAGGGCTTGGCTATACTGGCGGAACAGCAGACAAATTGGAAGCAATACCAGGCTATAAAGTGGTATTGGAAGAAAAACAATTTATAGAAAATGTTAAAGAAATTGGAATAAGTTTAATTACCCAAACTGCAAACTTAGCACCAGCAGATAAAAAAATATATGCGCTAAGAGATAGCATAAATTGTGTAGAAAGTATACCGCTAATAGCATCAAGTATTATGAGCAAAAAAATAGCATCTGGAGCAAATAAAATAGTGTTAGATGTAACTTGTGGAAGCGGAGCTTTTATGAAAACAAAAGAATCTGCGGAAAAATTAGCAAAAACAATGGAGAAAATAGGAAATTTAGCAGGAAGAGAAACTGTTGCAGTTATAACAGATATGGACCAACCGTTAGGAAAATATGTAGGAAATACTTTAGAAGTAATAGAAGCAATAGATACTTTAAATGGAAACTGGCAAAGTGATGTAAAAGATGTTGTATTACTTCTAGGGGCATATATTATAAAATTGGCAGGAAAAGGTGACAACATTGAAGAAAACAAGGAAAAAATGCTAGAGCAAGTAAAAAATGGAAATGCACTTAATAAATTTAAAGAACTTGTTGCAAAACAAGAAGGAGATGTTTCTTATATTGAAGATGTAGAGAAATTTCCAAAAGCCAAATACATATTACCAGTAATATCTACCAAAAGTGGAACTGTAGAAAAGCTTAATGCAGAAAATGTTGGTAAAATTGCTATGATGTTAGGCGCAGGAAGAATTTGCAAAGAAGATGATATAATAAAAGAAGTAGGAATAGAGCTAAACAAAAAGGTAGGAGATACAGTAGAAATTGGGGAAGTATTAGCATATATTCATGGAAACGATGAGGAGAGTTCAGAAAAAGCAGTAATAGATTTACGAAATGTATATGAAATAGAATAAGTTTGAATTAAAGTTTATTAAAAGATAGTATTTTTTAAACTTATAGAGATTTGAGTATTTATTTGTAGATTGGAAAAAAGAATAAATAAAAAGAACACCTTTTTTTAATAAATGGTGTTCTTTTTATCGTTTTATTAATATTTAATATGTATTTCATTTTAATAAACCTATTTTTAAGGCAAACTATAATTTTAAATCTTTTCCATACATACTAGATAATTCAGTATTTTCGTTAATTAATCTATTTACATTTTTAATAGAAATACCAGTACAAGAAGATAGGCTCTCCATTGAATTTGGTAATCCGTTTTCATTAAAATAATTTTTTAAAGTAGAAATATCGTTTAAATCTTTTGGTTCACAATTAGGGCAAACATGACTATTACTAATATAAAACCAGCCACAACGACAGCATTTGTTAAAGTTCATAATATATTCATCCTTTCAATTTTTCATAAGTTAATTAAAATCACACATATTATAACATAAATTTAGACAAACTTAAACATTTTTTTACACATTTATTTAATTTATAGATTGCGATAATAAATTTATGTTCTTATTACAATGTTGTGACTAGTTAGTTTAACTAGTTTTAAATCCATTTAAGTACTTTAAATTAGGCTTTTTAAGTCAAAATTAATATATAAAATTTTTATGAGATTTGCTTTTCCTTATATTATATAGTAAACTTATAAAAGTGTAATAAAACAAATTTGTAATATTATACAAATAAAAAAAGGGGAAATAATCCAAGTATATAATATGGATTATAAGTGAATACAATGAATATAGAAAAAATAAAAAAAGCAAATACAAAATTTTTAGGAAAAAATATAATATATTACAATGAAATTGGTTCCACACAAGATGTAATAAGAAAATTGGCAGAAGAACATGTAGAAAATGGAAGCATTGTAATAGCAGATAATCAAGTAGCAGGTAAAGGCACTAAAGGAAGGACGTGGTGTACAGAAAAAGAAAAAAATATTACAATGTCATTTGTTATATACCCAAAATGTGAAATAAAAGAACTAGATGGGCTTACTATAAACCTAGCAAAAGCAATTTCAGAAGCTATAAAAGAGCTTTATGGGTATAACTTGGAAATAAAAGAGCCAAATGACTTAATATTAAAAGGCAAAAAGATTAGTGGTATTTTAACACAAAGTGTAACCCTAGAAGAAAAAGTGCAATATGTGCTAGTTGGAATAGGTTTTAATGTAAACCAAATGGAATTTAATGAAGAAATTTCAAATATTGCTACTTCACTAAAAAAAGAATTTGATACTGAATTTAGTAGAGAAGAAATTATAATTAAAATTTTAGAAAAGATAGAAGAAAAACTAATAATGTTATAAAAAAATATTGGTTAAGAATAAGTTAAGCCAAATTGTTAAACCCTAACAATTTGGCTTAGTTTTATGTAATTTATTATTGGCACTGAAACTATAAAATGTACAATAAAAATGAGTTGTATGAAAAAAATAATATACACAGCTTCGACCGGTCAGTCTAATAGATTTTATACTTTAAATAATATAAAATATTAAAAATTATGAGGTGAATATGGAAAGTATACAAATAATAGGAAACGGACAATATCTACCGAAATTAAAAGTTAATAACTTAGAATTAGAAAAAAAATTTAATGTAGAAGAAGACTATATATTAAGAAGAACGGGAATAGAAACAAGATATTATACAGAAGATGAAGATATTTGCCAAATGGCTTATAAATCTGCTGTTATGGCTATAGAAAATGCAAAAATAAATACAAAAGAAATAGAATTAATTGTTGTTGCCACTACATCTACAAATACTCTTATGCCAGGAATTTCATACTATGTACAAAAAGAGCTAGAGATAGAACATTGTATTTGCTTAGATGTACTGGCAGGTTGTGCAGGCTATATAAATGCACTAGACATAGCCAAAATGTACATAAGTGCAAAAAAAGTGGAAACTGCTTTAATTATAGGTGTAGATATATTATCAAATTGTGTAGATAATAACGACATAAATACAAAAATTATATTATCAGATGGTGCAGGAAGTACAGTAACAAAAAAAGCGCTAACTTCTAAAATATATTACTCTAATATACAAAGTGATGGAAAAAATGGAGAGATATTAACATATAGAACTAACGAAAAAATAAAGATGGATGGAAAAGCAGTTTACAAATATGCTGTAACAGAAACTGTAAAAAATATAAACCAATTGTTAAGTGAAGCAAATTTAAAAATGGAAGATATAAAATATATAGTTCCACATCAGTCTAATATAAAAATAATGAAATCAATTGCAGATAAACTAAGCATAAAAATGGAAAAAATGTATACAAACATTAAAGAAGTAGGAAATACATTTTGTGCTAGTATACCAATAGCTTTAACACAAATGTACGAGCAAAATTTATTAAACTCAGGAGACAAAATTATTTTAATAGGATATGGTGGAGGATTAAATACAGCAAGTATTTTACTAGAAATATAAGGAAGAACACAGTTTTATCATTGAAAATAGAATAAATAATGGCAAATAATTAGATTGTAAAAATAATGTAAGATTAAATAGTATAAACCAATTTATAAAAATATTATTTATATAGGAGTGAAAATATATGAAAATAGCATTTATGTTTCCAGGTCAGGGCTCACAAGTAGTTGGCATGGGTAAAGACATATATGAAAATTATGAAGAAGCAAAAGAAGTATACAATAAAGTAAGCAAAATTTTAGATATTGATATGTGCAAACTATGTTTTGAAGAAACAATAGAGGAATTAAGCAAAACAGAAAATACACAAATTGCTATTGCAACAATGAGTTTAGCTATATTAGCAGTATTAGAAAAATATGGTATAAAAGCAGAAATTGCAACAGGATTAAGCTTAGGAGAATATGTTGCACTAATGTATTCAAAAATACTTAGTTTAGAAGATGGCATGAAACTTCTAAAACAAAGAGGTTACCTAATGGGGAACTTAGTACCAAATGAAAAATATGCTATGGCAGCTGTAATAGGGCTTAGTGCTAATGAAATAGAAGATGTATGCAAAAACAAAATAGAAGAAGGCAAATTTGTAGTTCCTGCAAATTATAATTATTCTGGTCAAATAGTTGTATCAGGAAACGAAGATGCAGTAGAAGAGTGTATGAAAATATTCCAAGAAAAGGGCGCAAAAAGAGTTGTAAAATTAAAAATAGGAGGTCCTTTTCATACAGAAAAACTAAAAGAAGCAAGCGAAGAATTTGCTAAATATTTAGAAAACGTTTCATTTAATAATCCACAAATAGATGTAATAAAAAACATAGATGGTAGTATATATTCGGAAAATGACAATGTAAAGGAAATATTAGCAAAACATATAATAAGTCCTGTAAGGTTTGATAAAGCAATAAAATTAATGGAAAATAGAGGAATTGATACATATGTGGAAATAGGTCCAGGAAGAGCTTTATCTGGCTTTGTAAAAAAAGAACTAGAAAACGCAAATGTATATGCAATTAATAATTTAGACGGACTTAACAAATTTTTAGAGGCTGTGAAGTTGGAAAATTTGTAAAATGTAGTATTTAGCTTATTTGTAAAATAAGTGCAATCTTTAAATTGAAATAGAAAATATTTTATGCTTCTGGAGATTATAGGGTAAATTATATTTTAATTAAAATAGAGTAAATTTATTAATAATTATCAGAAAATAAAGATGAAAGGAAGAAAATTAATATGGGAGATAATAAAGTTGCTTTAATAACAGGTGGTTCTAGAGGAATAGGAGAAAAAATAGCAGAAAAATATGCAAGTGAAGGGTATAATTTAGTTATAAATTATGTTTCTAACATTGAAAACATAGAAGAACTTTCTAATAAAATAAAAGGAAATTCTAATATAGAAATTTTATTTATACAAGCAGATGTTACAAATTTTGAGGATTGCGAAAATATGGTAAAAGAAGCAGTAGAAAAATTTGGACACATTGATGTAGTTGTAAATAATGCAGGAATTACAAAAGATGGACTTCTTATGAGGATGAAAGAAGAAGAATTTGACAGAGTAATAGAAGTTAATTTAAAAGGAACATTTAATGTTACAAAATCTGCAATACCATACATGATGAAACAAAAATATGGAAGAATTGTAAGTATATCATCAGTAGTAGGGGTTAGTGGAAATGCTGGTCAAGCAAACTATTCTGCATCTAAAGCAGGAATTATAGGTTTTACAAAATCAGTTGCAAAAGAGCTTGCTAGTAGAAATATATTAGCAAATTGTGTAGCACCAGGATTTATTAAAACAGATATGACAGATGTACTTTCAGATAGTGTTAAAGAAAGCATAAATGCGCAAATACCGCTTAAGAAAATGGGAACTGCAGAAGAGGTTGCAAAAGCTGTATACTTTTTAGGAAATGAAGAAAATACATACATAACAGGTCAAGTTTTAAATGTAGATGGCGGTATGATTATGTAAAAAATATGACTGTATAAAATTATAAGAAATTAAGATGAAAAATAATCTAATAATTATGTGCCTTATGGAGGGAAAGGAAGTAAATATGGAAAGAAGAGTTGTTGTTACAGGATTAGGTGCAATTACACCTATAGGAAATACTACTGAAGAATTTTGGAAAGGATTAAAAGAAGGAAAATGTGGAATTGCTGAAATTACATCATTTGATACATCAGACCAAAAAGTGCATTTAGCAGGAGAAGTTAAAGATTTTAATCCAGAAGATTATTTTGATAAAAGAAGTTGCAAGAGACTAGATAGATTTACACAATTAGCAGTAGTGGCTTCAAGAGAGGCTTTTAAAGATAGTGGAATTAGTGAAGAAAATACAGATTTAACAAAAATGGGTGTAGTTTTAGGTTCTGGAATTGGAGGACTTGGAACAATAGAAAAAGAAAATAGAGCATTAGTAGAAAAAGGACCAGATAGAGTTTCTCCAATGTATATTCCAATGTCTATTTGCAATATGGCATCTGGAAATGTAGCAATAGACTTAGGAATAAAAGGGGAATCATATTGTGCTGTTACTGCATGTGCAAGTGGAACACACTCAATAGGAGAAGCATTTAGAATGATAAGACATGGCTACCAAGATGTAGTGTTAGCAGGAGGAACAGAAAGCTCAATAACTCCAACTGGAATATCTGGTTTTGCTAATATAAAAGCACTTACACAAGAAACAAACCCATTAAGAGCAAGTATTCCATTTGATAAAGAGAGAAGCGGATTTGTTATGGGTGAAGGTGCAGGAATTATAATATTAGAAGAACTAGAGCATGCTAAAAAAAGAGGTGCAAAAATATATGCAGAAATGATAGGTTATGGAGCAAGCTCTGATGCATACCATATTACTTCACCAGCACCAGATGGAGAAGGCGGAGCTAGAGCTATGATTTCAGCAATAAGAGATGCAAAAATAAGACCAGAAGATATTACATACATTAATGCACATGGAACATCTACACCTTTAAATGATAAATGTGAGACTATGGCAATAAAAACAGCATTAGGTGATTGTGCAAAAACAGTTATGGTAAGTTCAACAAAGGGAAACACAGGGCATTTGCTAGGAGCAGCAGGTGGAGTAGAAGCAATAGCAACTATAAAAGCAATTGAAGATGGTTTTGTACCTGCAACTATAGGGTATAAAGTAAAAGATGAAGAGTGTGATTTAGATATAGTTCCAAATGTAGGAAGAAAAGCAGAAGTTAAAATAGCAATGTCAAATTCTTTAGGGTTTGGCGGACACAATAGTTCTATTATATTTAAAAAGTATGAGGATTAGTATATAGGAGGAAATTTTAAATGGATTATACAGAAATAAAAAGCTTAATGAAGGACATGGAAAGTTCTAATTTAGATTCATTAGAAATAGAACTTCCAGAGGGAACTAAAGTAAAAATGAGAAAAAGTCCTATAGTATATGCTGGTATGAATTATGATTTAATGGAAAATTCAGCTTCACAAGGAAATAAATATGAACAAGTTTCAAATAATGAGAGTACACTTAATAACGAAAAAGAAGAAAAGGTATTAGAAAATAATACAAAAGAAGAAAACTATAAAACTGTAAAATCACCAATGGTAGGAACTTTTTATACAAAATCTTCTCCAACTGCAGAACCTTTTGTAAAAGTTGGAGATAAAGTAAAAAAAGGAGATATACTTTGCATTATAGAAGCTATGAAATTAATGAACGAAATAGAAAGCGATATAGACGGAGAAATAGCAGAAATATGCTATAAAGATGAAGATTTAGTTGAATATGGAAGTGTTCTATTTAAAATTATTTAATTAAAAGATTGGAGTTAAATTAAATGTTAGATATAAATGAAATTATGAAGATAATTCCCCAAAGACCACCAATTTTAATGATAGATAGAGTAGAAGAACTTGTTTCTGGGGAAAGCTGCGTTGCATATAAAAATGTATGTATAAATGAGCCATATTTTGAGGGACATTTTCCAGGAAACCCAATTATGCCTGGAGTACTTATAGTAGAAGCACTAGCACAAACTGGTGCAGTTGCTATTCTTTCAAAAGAAGAAAACAAGGGAAGAAATGCTTTATTTGGTGGAATTGATAAATTACGTTTTAAAAAGCCTGTATTACCAGGGGATGTATTAAAACTAGAAGTAAAAATTATAAAGCAAAAAGGACCAATAGGAGTAGGAGAAGCGGTAGCAACAGTAGATGGAAAAGTTGCTGCAAAGGGAGAGCTAACATTTGCTATTGTTTAATAAAGGGTATATTTAATAAAAGTAGCCAGAATAAAATGTTACATTATAAAACAATTAAATATTTTATTATAAACTATAGGGAATATTTGATTATATAAAAATATTTTTGTAAAAACGAAGCAATTGTAAAAAAAGAAGTCTGGGAGGCAATGCCTCCCAGACCATGAGAATATTGAGTTAGAAAAATCTCCAAGCGTTAAAGCCCTTATCAAGGTTAGGTTTTGCAGGGACATGGTAGCCCAAGTTATCCATAACTTGCTTTAGGAGACGGTGACTGTAATTGTTTTTTAGGCTAATGACAGCCAGGTTAGGAAGCTCATCATAAAATGAGAACTCCCGGCAAAGCTCCGTTACAAGTGCCAAACGGGTGGGACACTCTTGATATCTTCCGCTTAGAACTCCAAGCCGGTAGAAGCAAGAGGTGTCAGCTTCAATGGTTGCCTTAATATGCCTTTTAAATTTGGAAGCGTCCTGCTTTCCAAGTTCGTAGTAAAAATTGGCAACATCGGTCATAATAATTACTCCCTTCAAGATTAGTAGTAATATTTTAACACAAAATATCAATAATAACAAGGAGATTGTTAAATATGTTAAAAAAAGTTTTAGTGGCAAATAGAGGAGAAGTAGCAGTAAGAATAATAAGAGCATGTAGAGAATTAGGGATTCAGTCTGTTGCAGTATACTCAGAAGCAGATAAAGATGCACTACATGTAAAACTTGCAGATGAAGCAGTATGTATAGGACCTGCTAAGTCAAGCAAAAGTTATTTAAACATAAAAAACATAATAGAAACAGCATGTTTAACTGGATGTGATAGTATACATCCGGGATTTGGATTTTTATCTGAAAATAGTCACTTTGCAAAAATATGTGACGAAATAGGTATAAAGTTTATAGGACCATCTTATAAGATGATAGAACTTATGGGAAACAAGTCAAAAGCAAAAGAAACAATGAAAAATGCAGGAGTACCTGTAGTTCCAGGCTCAGAAGGTGTGGTAAATAATATATCAGAGGCTTTGAAAATTGCAGAAGAAATAGGTTACCCAGTTATATTAAAAGCATCTGCTGGTGGCGGAGGAAAAGGAATAAGAGTAGCATATTCAGAAAAAGAACTTATTAAGGAATATGACTTAGTAAAACAGGAAGCTAAAAATTCTTTTAATGATGATAGTATTTACATAGAAAAATTTATAGAAAATCCACGTCATGTAGAAATACAAATATTAGCAGACGAATTTGGAAATGCAGTTTATTTAGGTGAAAGAGACTGTTCTATACAAAGAAGACACCAAAAGGTACTAGAAGAAAGCCCTTCAATGGCAATTAGCGAAAAAATAAGAAAGAAAATGGGAGAAACAGTTGTAAAAGCTGTAAAAGAAGTAGGGTACAGCAATGCTGGAACTATAGAATTTTTGGTAGACAAAAATAAAAATTATTATTTTATGGAAATGAATACAAGATTACAAGTAGAACATCCTGTAACTGAATTTATAACAGGAATAGATATAGTTAAAGAACAAATAAGAATTGCTAGTGGAGAAAAATTAGCTTTTGGACAAAAAGATATTACATTTACAGGTCACTCTATGGAGTGCAGAGTAAATGCAGAAAATCCAGAAAAGAACTTTATGCCATGTCCAGGAAAAATTACGGGCTTACATTTGCCAGGAGGAAATGGAATAAGAGTAGATACAGCAATTTATGCAGATTATAATATTCCAGCATGCTATGACTCTATGATAGCAAAGGTTATAGTACATGGAGATAATAGAAATGAGTGCATTGCAAAAATGAAAAGTGCCTTAGGAGAGTTTATTGTAGATGGAATTGTTACAAATATAGACTTTTTATATAAAATTCTAGAAAATGAAGATTTTATAAATAATAATTATGATACATCTTTTATAGAAAAAAACTTAAGTAATCTATAAAAAGTAGGAGAGTTATATGGTTATAGATAAAATTAAAAAGATAAATAAAGTAGATGAGGAACAAGAAAAAAATGTTAAAGCATCTGACATGTTAGTTGGAAAATGGGTAAAATGCGATAATTGCAAAGAAATACTTTATAAGGAAGAAGTACATAATAATTTAAGTGTATGCCCAAACTGTGGCAAACATTTCAGAATTTCAGCAAGAAGAAGGATTAACCAAATAATAGATGAAGGAACATTTATAGAAACTAATGAAAATATGACAACAAAAAATCCTCTTAATTTTGAAGGTTATGAGAAAAAAACAGAATCACTTAGAGAAAAAACACAAATTAATGAGGCTGTAAAAACAGGGTTTGGCAAAATAAATGGAGAAGATGTAGTTATAGCAGTAATGGATGGAAATTTTATGATGGGAAGCATGGGAAGTGTTGTTGGAGAAAAAATAACTTGTGCTATAGAAGATGCTATAGAAAAAAGTTTGCCAATTATTATATTTTGCGTATCAGGTGGTGCTAGGATGCAAGAAGGACTAATTTCTCTTATGCAAATGGCAAAAACTTCTGAAGCACTTGCAAAATTAAATGAAGCAGGACTTCTTTACATATCTGTATTAACAGACCCAACTACTGGTGGAGTTACAGCAAGTTTTGCTAGTTTAGGAGATATTATTTTGGCAGAGCCAAATGCGCTAATTGGTTTTGCTGGACCAAGAGTAATAGAGCAAACAGTAAAACAAAAACTTCCAGATGGATTTCAAAGGTCGGAATTCTTGTTAGAACATGGCTTTATAGATAAAATTGTAGAAAGAAAAGACATGAAAGAAACACTATATAAAATAGTTAAACTCCACAAAAAGGAGGCAGATGAAAATGCAGAATAGTTTAAAAGCATGGGACAGGGTACTAATTGCAAGAAAAGCAGATAGACCTAAATCATTAGATTATATTGAATATATATTTGACGACTTTATGGAATTACATGGAGATAGATTATATGGTGATGATAAATCAATTGTAGGTGGAATAGCATATTTAGATGGCGTTCCTGTAACAGTTATAGGGGAACAAAAGGGAAAGACCACTAAAGAAAATATGGAAAGAAATTTTGGTATGCCAGAGCCAGAAGGGTATAGAAAAGCACTAAGATTAATGAAACAGGCTGATAAATTTGGAAGACCAATAATAACTTTTATAGATACTCCAGGAGCATACCCTGGCATGGGAGCAGAAGAAAGAGGTCAGGGAGAAGCAATAGCAAGAAGCATGATGGAAATGTCTAGGCTAAAAGTTCCAATTGTATCAGTAGTTATAGGGGAAGGCTCTAGTGGTGGTGCTTTAGCTATATGTGTTGCAGATAAAATAATAATGTTAGAAAATGCGGTATATAGCATACTTTCTCCAGAAGGTTTTGCAAGCATATTATACAAAGACTCTAGCAAAAGCAAAGAAGCTGCTGAACATATGAAAATTACATCATATGACTTAAAAAAATTACAAATTATAGATGATATAATAAAAGAACCTAAAGAAGGTGCTCAAGAGGACTTTGAGAAAGTTGCAAAGGATTTAAAAAAATTAATTTGTAAATATATTAAACAATTAAGTAAAGAAAATGCTGACAACATGATAGAAGAAAGATATAATAAATATAGAAAAATAGGAAAAGATTTATAAGCTAGTAGAATATTAAGAAATTAAAAACTAGTTGTATAACTTATATAGTTTAGAAAATATTGTAAAGATTTCATAAAAAATAATTAAAAGAAAGGTGGACAAAAAAATGTTATTAGAAGGAAAAACAATATTAATTATGGGAATTAGAAATAAGTGGAGCATTGCTTGGGGAGCTGCAATGTCTGCTTATGAAAATGGGGCAAAAGTAATTTTTACACATCATCCTACAGAAAAAGAAGATAAAATATTAGACTTAATTTCAGAAATACCAGGGGCAAAATCATACCCATGTGATGTAGCAAGTGATGAAGAAATACAAAAATGTTTTGAAAAAATAAAAGAAGATGTGGGAAAAGTTGACGGTATATTACATAGTATAGCACATGCAAATACAGAAGATTTAAGAAATGATTTTATAAAAACATCTAGAGAAGGCTTTAACCATGCAGGAGACGTCAGTGCATATTCTTTAGTAGCAATTTCTAGAATTGCAAAAGAATTAGATATGTTAGGAGAAGGTGCAAGTATAGTTGCATTAACATATTGGGGTTCAGAAAAATCTGTAGAAGGCTATAATGTTATGGGAGTGGCAAAAGCAGCATTAGAAGCAAGTATACGTTACTTAGCAAAAGATTTAGGAAAAGACAAAATGCGTATTAATGCAATTTCAGCAGGTCCAATAAAAACTTTATCTGCAAAAGGTATAAAAGACTTTGGAAGCATATTAGATGTAGTAGAAGAAAAAGCACCATTACATCAAAATGTAACAACTAAACAGGTTGGAGATACAGCATCATTTTTATTTAGCGATATGTCATCAGCAATTACAGGAGAAGTAATACATGTAGACAATGGATTTTCAACAGTTGGTGTATAAAAAGTTAAAATAATTTGCTTGAATTATATTTCGTGATGTGAATTAAATTACTTTAATAGAGAAATAGATTTATTACTTATTTAATAAGTCTATTTTTTTATTAATTATAAAATATTTTATAAGAATAAGGCATATATATTGAAAGCAAATTATAAAATAAATTATTAAATTAAAAAAATTTAATAAAACTATTGAAAAATTTTTTAGTTTAGTATATTATAATGATAATCATTATCAGATTAACAACGTATTTAAAATAAATTAATGGTTATAATATAGGTGAAAATATGAAAAAATATAGCAAGCAAAGGGAGTTAATATTAAACTCTTTACGAAATAGAACAGACCATCCTACAGCAGAAAAACTTTACTTGGATTTAAAAAACGAAATGCCAGAAATAGGAATTGCAACAGTATATAGAAACCTAGCTGAACTTTGCGAAGAAGGACAAATAATAAAAATAAAAACAAGTACTGGTCCAGATAGGTTTGATGGAAATACAATGCCACATATACACTTCGAGTGTAAAAATTGTGGAGATATTATTGATGTAGTTTTATTTGAAAATCAAGTAAAGCAATTAGATAATGATTTTAAGAATTTTGCTAAACAAATAGGTGCAGAAGTAACAGGCTCTGAAATAACAATAACAGGTCTATGTAAAAACTGCAAAGCCAAATTGAAAGGAGGAAAATAATATGAAAAAATGGAGATGCAAAGTATGTGGTTATGAGGTAATAGCAGAAGAGCCACCAGCAATTTGTCCAGTATGTGGAGTTCCAGCAGACGAATTCGAAGAAGTACCAATGGACGAATAATTATGCAAAAATTAGAGTAAACATTTTATAAAATATAAAAATAATAATATAAATGGAGGAATTAAATATGAAAGCTTATGTTTGTAAAGTATGTGGTTATATACATTTTGGAGAGGAAGCACCAGAAAAATGCCCACAATGTGGAGCACCAAAGGAGCAATTTGAATTAAAAGAAGTAGATGTATCTGAAACAGAGAAAATATCAGGAGATACAAAAACTTATGCAGATGAACATAGAATTGGTGTAGCACAAGGACTAGATGAAGAAGTTGTAAAAGGATTAAGAGACAACTTTATGGGAGAATCTACAGAAGTAGGTATGTACTTAGCTATGAGTCGCCAAGCAGATAGAGATGGTTACCCAGAAATAGCAGAAGCATTTAAAAGATATGCATTTGAAGAAGCAGAACATGCAGCAAAATTTGCTGAATTATTAGGAGAATTAGTATATCCTGATACAAAGAAAAACTTAATGTTAAGAGCTGCTGCTGAACAAGGCGCATGTGAAGGAAAGAAAGAATTAGCTACTAGAGCTAAACAACTAAACTATGATGCAATACATGACACAGTACATGAAATGTGCAAAGACGAAGCAAGACATGGTAGAGGATTTGACGGATTATTAAAAAGATATTTCGGAAACTAGAAATCAGTAATTGCTTATTAATATACTCAAGTGCTTAATAAAACGCATTTGAGTATATTTTTTTGTGTTTTAGGAAGAGTAAAAAGTAAAATACAGTTTAAAAAACTAAAAAGATTTGATTAAAAGAATTATTGACTTATAGATTTAAAAATGATATTATCGTTCTAGTAGTATAAAATAAGTAGAACGAAATATTCTACAAAAATCGACAAAAAAGTAACAAAGGAGCATTTGAAAATGACAAAGGCTAAAACTCTTGCAGGAGTACACACACTTATAACTTTATAGAAATAAAAGAAGGTAGCAATACCTTTATTTGTAATATAGAAATGACAGACTATTGTTAAAATAGGCTGTCATTTTTGGGTGTATGAGGAAAATTTTACAAGAGAAGTTCGGAAAACTGAGCTTAGGAAGGAGCATATAAATTATGAAAAACAAAGGAGTAACACTAATGTCTTTAGTAGTAACAATTACAGTATTACTAATATTAACAAGCATAACTCTAGCATCAGTGTTTGGAAAACGGAGGGATGATAGATAAATCACAGGAAACAGCCAATATAACAAATGGGCAGATAACAAATGACCAAGAAGAATTAAATAGCTTGTATGAAGACTTAGAAGATGCAATGAATAAAATAGAAAGTGACGGAAGCTATAGTGAAGAAAAAGGAGTAAATACACCAGACTTAAGTGGCGGAAGATTAGCACCAATAAGATGGAACGGAGAAAAATGGGTAAGAGCAAAAACAGTAGATGAGTGGTATAGTTATACAAGTGAAGATAAAAAGTGGGCAAATGCAGTAGTAGGTGCAAAATTTAATGCAGATGGAACATTAGATGAAACAAGTAAGTATAGTATGTTTGTGTGGATACCAAGATATGCATATAGTATAACAAGTAGGTATCATCAAAGCGGAACAGATATAAATAGTGCAAGTGCTGGATCAGATGTGGGAACAACAAATGATTATACAAGTACACAAGGAATAGAAGCAAGTACAACAGGAAATATATATGGAATATACGATATGAGCGGAGGAGCATGGGAAAAAGTAGCAGCATATGTAGACAATGGAAATAGCAATTTAACAAGTAATGGAAGTAGCTTGATAAATGGAGAAAGTTACACAAAAGATGTATATGCCATGGGAAGTACAGATACACACTTAGATAACTACACAGCGGCAGCAAGTAAATATGGCGATGCAGTATATGAGACGAGCAGTAAATCTAATGGAAACTATTCGTGGAATAGCGATTACACTTATTTTCCTTTCGATACTCATCCATTCTTATTATGTGGAGGATATTATACAGGTGGTACAGGTGCTGGACTATTCTATTTTAGTAATGGTCACGGAGGTAGTGGTAATGCCACTTTCCGCCCAGTACTAGCACCAAATTAAGTAAGGTTATTATTGGCAAAACTTCTATATGATACAAAAATATTATATAGAAGTTTTTTTAAATACATAATACTATGTAAAATAATAATATTAATATATCTTACGGCAATAAGCGAAATAGAGTTTAAAAGAAATTTTAGACTCTATTTTATTTGTTACTTGTATTTATTTATCTATAACATTTTATTATGTACAATCCTATAATAACCTTAAATATATGCTATTGTAAACTAAATTAAAAGCAATGTATATGTTATAACTATATGCTACATTTTATTCTAAAAAAGCTTTTATCCTCATTTCCGTAGCCATTTTAAGATTTAGTAAAACAAATATAAAATATTGTATAAAAAAATGTAAAATAAAAGTAAAAAATGAAATATTTTGCTTACACTTAGAATTCCCGTAGTTACACGAAAATTACTATGTAATTATATGGAAAGAATATATATTGAAAAGCTTAAAAAAATAAGCTAATATAGAATTATATAATAATATTTTTAGCTAAAAGGGAAAAGGTGTAAGATTATGGAGAAAAAGAAAAATTATGTGTCTAAATTTATTTTTGTAATTTTCTTGGCAATTATTATCATGCTTTCATATGCAAGAGAAATTTTGGCATTAGATGGAACAGAAGAAAATAAGGCCGAGGAAACAATAAAATACACAGCAGAGGTACAGGAGTATTCAGAAGATTATAAAAAATGGTTGGAGCTACCAGATGAAGAAAAAGAAAATACTATTCAGCCAAGCCATTATTATACTTCATATTACCCATCATCAAGTAATTTATATAGAATAGATAGAGATACGTTACAAGGAAACTTTAATGCAGTGGCACTAGCTACTACATTACCTTCTTATGATTTAAGAGATTACATAGACATAAATGTAAAAAACCAATTAAATACACAAACTTGTTGGACTTTCCCTTTAATTAGTGAAATAGAAACAAACATTAGCTTATCAAGAGGCTATACATCACCTGTATTTTCTGTTAGACATATGGAATATGGAACATCAAAAACTTTCTTGGATGGAACTAACCAATATGGTTATAACAGAGAAGTAGGAAGTGGTGGAAATAGCTATATAGGTATGAGTTATATGGCAAGCGGAAGAGGACCAGTACTTGAAACAGATATGCCATTTGTTAATTCAGAAGAAAAAGTTAATTTATCTGAAATAGATAAACAAGCAGGACAACATTTAGAAAATTATGTAAGATTTCCAAGTATTAGAAAAGAGATTTCAAATGGAGTTACAACATATAAAGATGCAAAAGGAAACATACTTACAGATGCAAATGTAGAAGATATTAGACAACAAATAAAAGAACATGTTATAGCATATGGTGGAGTTAGTGCTAATACTAATTCAAGTCAAACTCAATTCTTTAATAATGTATCTCCAATACTTGCAACTGCATATTATTGTGATGATACTACTATTACACAAGACCACTTAGTTACTATAGTAGGTTGGGATGATGATTATTCAAAAGAAAACTTTAATGCGTCACATAGACCATCAAAAGATGGAGCATGGTTAGTACTTAACTCATATGGTACAGGATTTAATGGAGGTTACTACTATATTTCATATGAAGATGTAATGGTAGAAAAAGAAAATACAGGTACAGTTTTAGTATCAGATAAAGATTATAAAAATATATACCAATATGATAACTTAGGTTCTAATGTAAATATTGGACTAAATGGTAATGATGCACCACTTTCTACAGTATATGTTGCAAATGTATTTACAAAACAAGATAGTGGAGAAGAATACTTAAGCGAAGTAGGTATTCATAGTGTATCAAACTGCACAGTAGATGTATATGTTAATACAACAGGAGCACTAGATACAACAGGTGCAACTTTAGTTGCTACTGGATTAAATATGCAAGAAGAATATAGAACAGTAAAAATTACAAACCCAATAACACTTACAAATAATCAATTTGCAATTATAGTAAAATATACATCAGTAGATGGGTCACAAGTAAGAATTCCATTAGAAGCAAAAACAGATGATGACCCAAAATGGGACACGGCAACTGCAAATGCAAACGAAGGTTATGTTTCTGCAACAGGAACTAGCTCATGGCAAGATGTTACAGGAATAAGCATAAACGGAATAACAAACCAAAGTATTTGTGTTAAAGCATTTACTAAAGATGCAGATAATGCAGGACCTACAATAACATTTGAAACAAATGGAAGTACAACATATAAAAGAACACAAGGTACAAAAGTAACAGTTACAGATCCAAGTGGAGTAAACAATTCTACATTAAGATATGTATGGACACAAAGTACATCTCAACCAATTGATAGTGAATTTGCAGATATGTATACAAATGAAAGCGTAGTTTCTAATAGTACAGAAACAGGAAACAATTGGTACTTATGGGTTGTAGCAAAAGACTTGCAAGGAAATACAACATATGCAAGAACAGAGGCTTTCTATTTAGATAATACTCCTCCGACAATACCAACAATAACAAGTAATGCACAAAATAATGTTTATACAAAAGATAATGCTATTATAACTATCAATGGTTCTACAGCATTAAGTGGAATAGCAAAATATCAGTATAGCTTAAATAACGGAACTACTTGGAACGATGTAAATGGAGCAATAGAAATTAGCAAAAGTGGAACATACCAAATAAAAGCAAGGGCAGTTAGTAATGTTGGCTTAACAGGAGCAGTAAGCGACACATATATTATTAAAATAGATAAAGATGCACCAAAAGTAACAGGTGTAGAAGAAGGAGAAAAATATAAAGAAGCTACACCAGTTGTAGAAGATGATACAGAAGTAATAGCAACAATTCAAAAAGATGGAGAAGAAGAAAAAGCATACCCTATAGAAGATGGACAAGGAGAGCCAATTACAGAAGATGGAGATTATACATTAAGAGTAGAAGACGAACTTGGAAATGAAACAATAATTCATTTTACAATTGATGCTACAGGACCAGTAATTAGCTTTAATCCAAATGGAAATACAACATACAAAAAGAGTCAAAGCAGTATAATAACAGTTACAGACGAAAATAGTGATGTAGATGCAACTACTTTAAAATACAAATGGGTACGTAATGCTACATATTTATATGAAAGTATGTTTGATACAGATTCAACAGCATTTGCAAGTGGAGATACAGCTACAATAAGCGAGGGCTCTGGCAATGATTATAATTTAGTTGTTATTGCAAAAGATAGTTTAGGAAATGTTACAATAGAAAAAAGTAATCCATTTTACCTAGATAATGCAAAACCAACTGCACCAAACATTGATGGTAGTGTTGGTTCTGGAGATTCTACAAACCAAGATGTTAGAGTTACAATTGGAGGAAGTACAGCATTAAGTGGTATAAAGAAATATCAATATAGTTTAGATGGTGGAGCAACTTGGACAGATATAAATGAAGGAGAATCATTTAACCTTACAGAATCAGGAACACATAGAATTATAGCAAGAGCAATAAACAACTTAGATACGATAGGAGAAACATTACAAGAATATGTTGTAACAATTAGCAAAACTTCACCAGTAATTAACTTTAACCCAAATGGAAATAAACTATATAAAAGGTCACAGTCAAGTACAATTACAGTTACGCACTCTGAAGAAATAGACAATAGCAGTTTACACTATATATGGAGTCAATCTACAGAGACACCAAGTGAAAGCGAAATTACACAAAAATATATACAAGGTGAAACTGTAACAAAAAATACAGATAGTGGTGTATGGTATATTTGGGCAATGGCAAAAGATATTCTTGGAAATACATCAATTACAAGAAGTGAAGGTTTCTATTTAGATAATGAAGTGCCACCACCTCCAACAATAACAAGTAATGCACCAAATGGAGTTTATACAGGAGAAGATGCTACAGTTAAAATCTCAGGAAGTAGCAGTCCAAGTGGAATACAAAAATATAAATATAGCTTAGATAATCAAGTTACATGGACAGATGGTGATTCACTAGTATTTAATAAAGATGGAATTTACATAATATATGCAGTTGCTGTTAACAATGTTGGTAGAACTGGAGAAGTGTCAGATCCATATGTAATAAAAATTGATAAAACAGCACCAAAAGTAACAGGGGTAGAAGAAGGAGAAAAATATCAGAAAGCAACACCAGTAATAGAAGATTCTACAGAAGTAGAGATAGAGTTAAGAAAAGATGGCGAAGTAGTACCTTATAAAGAGGGAGACGAAATAACAGAAGATGGTGAATATACTATTAAAGTAACAGACGAGTTTGATAATAGTACAATTATTAACTTTATTATAGATTCTACACCACCAACAGTAACTTTTGAACCAAATGGAAATAATACATGGGCAAAAGAACAGAGCACAAAAGTAACAGTAACAGATGAATATGGAGTAGACGAATCAACATTAAGATATAAATGGACACAAAGTGTACAAGTACTAACAGAAGAAACATTTATGCCAGATTCAAGTCCATTTACAAATGGAACTAATATAACAAAAGATGGAGTAAGTGGAGATAATTGGTATTTATGGGTATATGCTAAAGATTTACAAGGAAATATGGCATTAGTTAAAACAGCTAGATTTTGCTTAGACAATGGAATACCACCAGCACCAGATATTACAGCAAGTGTAAATAATGGTGGAAAGAGTAGTGAAGATATTACATTTAATATTAGTGGAAGTAGTAGTTTAAGTGGAATAGCCAAATATCAATATAGCTTAAATGGAGGAACAACTTGGACAGATGTTAATTTAGGAGAAACTGTAACATTAGATACTACAGGAATTTACACTATAACAGCAAGGGCAGTAAATAATGTTGGAACAGAAGGTTATGTAACAGAACAATATATAGTAACAGTAGATAAAGAAGGAGCAACTATTAGCTTTAATCCAAATGGAAATACTAAATTTGCTAGAATACAAAGCACAGCTGTAACAGTAGAATCAGTAGTAGGAATTGCTAATAATGGATTAAAATATTTGTGGAGTACAAAAGAAACTGGAGTTACACCAGCAGAGTTCACACAGTCATTTAGTAATAATCAAACTATAACTAGAAATACTGGAAGTGGAATATGGTACTTATGGATTTCTGCAACAGATAGTGCAGGGGCAAATAAAATAGTAAGAAGTGAAGGCTTTAATTTAGACAATGACATACCAAATGCACCAACAATAACATCAAGCACAAGTTCAGGAAGCGTTATAAGCGAAAACTTAGAATTTACTTTAAGTGGAAGTACAAGCCCAAGCGGAATAGCAAAATATCAGTATAGCTTAGATAATGGTACAACTTGGAGTGATGCCTCAGCAGAAGGAAAAGTTGTAATAGAAAAATCAG
This sequence comes from uncultured bacterium, assembly GCA_905215615.1. Classification (GTDB taxonomy): domain Bacteria; phylum Bacillota; class Clostridia; order TANB77; family CAG-508; genus CAG-273. The sequence goes on from CAJMQM010000001.1 coordinate 22,796, forward strand.
GAAAATATCAAATAAAAGCAAGAGCTGTAAACAATGTAGATACAATAGGAAGAGTATCAGTAACTGCTTATGAGGTAACAATAGATAAATCACCTTTAAATGTTACAATTACACCTAATGAAAATGCTACATATCAAAAATTGCAGTCTACACAAGTAAGTGTAGAAACAAGCAACGAAATAGTAACTTTAAAATACTTATGGAGTCAAAAAGAAAATGGTGTGCAAGTAAACGAAATAACAAATAATTTTACAAACAACCAAGTTATAACAAAAGACACAGAAAGTGGACCATGGTATTTATGGGTACTAGTAGAAGATAACGTAGGAAAACAAGTAATAAAAAATAGTGGTGCATTTTACTTAGATAACGAAATTCCAGAGGCACCAATAGTAACAAAAAATGTAGATACAGTAAATGATACAGTAGAAGTTAATATTAGTGGAAGCTCAAGTCCAAGTGGAATAGCCAAATATCAATATACATTAGATAATGGAGAAACATGGAAGGACTTAGCAAAAGGAGAAACTCTAATATTAAACGAAATTGGTGACTATGAATTTCTAGCAAGGGCAGTAAATAATGTTGGTACAAATGGTAGAACAACAGATATGGAAGTAATAGAAGTTGTAACTAGAGTTCCATTAATTGAATTTATACCAAATGGAAATACGAAATATGAACATAGCCAAGCTACAAAAGTAAGAATTAGAAGTAGCATAGGATTAAATGAAGAAAGTTACTACTATTTATGGACAACACAAGAGGAAGGAATAACAGAAGAAAACATTATAAACAAATTAACAAATAATGAAACATTAACAAAAGATGAAGAAAGTGGAATTTGGTACTTGTGGGTAATTGCAAAAAATGTGGATAATGAAGTATCAATTAAGAGAAGCGAAGGATTTTACTTAGACAATAACGATCCAATTATTGAGGGCGCAGAAGAAGGAAAAACTTATGAAGAAACAAAACTTTTAATAAAAGATGCTACAAGTAAGGTTACAACACAAGTGTTAAAAGATGGAAGAAAATATGCTTATGTAAAAACAAACCCAACAAGTGATGAAGAAATGGCATATATCGAACAAATTACACTAAAGCAAAGTGGGGTTTACCAAGTAACAGCAACAGACGAAGCTGGAAATACAGCAAGTATAAGCTTTGTAGTACAAGCAGGAGAAAAAGATGTTACAGGACCAACTGTTAAGTTTACAACAAATGGTAATAAAGAATATGGAAAAGTACAAGAAACAGAAGTGGAAGTAGAAGACCCATCTGGAATTAACGAGGATAGTTTGTTATACATATGGTCAAAATCAGAAGAGCCACCAGAAAAAGATGAATTTGTAAATAAATTTAAAAATGGTGACAAAATTAGAAATAATAAAGATACAGGAAAAGTATATTTATGGATTTATGCAGAAGACAAACTAGGAAATGAAAGTATAATTAGAAGTGAACCTTTCTATTTGGATAACTCAACACCAAATCCACCAAATATTCATACAGATATTAAAGATGGAGAAAACACAGAAGATGATGTAGTTATAGAAGTAGATGGTGGAAAAACAGAAAGCGATGTAGAATATGAATATAGTACAGATGATGGAAAAACATGGCACAAAGTAGAAGATGGAAAAGTTACAATAAAAGATGAGGGTACAACTACAATAATCTTTAGAACAGTAAACGAAGTAGGAACTGTAAGTGAACCAACTGAACCTTTAACATTTACAATAAAGAAAAATACAAACACAGACCCTAAGGGAAATGGAGGAAAAACAAACAATACTATAGATAATACAACAGCAAAAGACCCAATACCTCAAACAGGTTTAGTTGCAAATACAATTTTAGTATTAATTATTGTATTAGGAGTTTCAGCAATAGTTATAGCAGTACGTTACTTTAAGATTAAACAATAAAACTCAAGAGTTATTTATAAATAAATTTTGGAAACTGTAAAATTAAATTCCAAAGTGTAAATAAATTTATAACAAATTTTAGAAAAGTGTTGCAATTGCAGCACTTTTTGTGTTATAATAATAAACGTTAAAAATACACACATATAGTTAGCATAAAATAGTGCTTGAATATCAAGTTGGTTTATGCGTACAAAGCTATATGGAGGAATAACTAAAAGGAGGAATTGAAAATGTCAGTAGTTGCAATGAAACAATTACTAGAAGCAGGTGTTCACTTTGGACATCAAACAAGAAGATGGAACCCAAAAATGGCTGAATATATATTCCAAGCTAGAAATGGTATCCACATTATTGACTTACAAAAGTCATCAAAAAAATTAGATGAAGCTTACGATTTCTTAAAAAATCAAGCTGAAGAAGGAAAAACAGTTCTATTTGTAGGAACAAAGAAACAAGCACAAGAGTGTGCTAAAGAAGCTGCAGAAAAATGCGGTATGTACTATGTTAATCAAAGATGGTTAGGAGGAACTTTAACAAACTTCAAAACTATCAGAAACAGAATTAAAAGATTAACAGACATAGAAAAAATGCAAGAAGATGGAACTTTTGAAGTTTTACCAAAGAAAGAAGTTATACTTCTAAAGAAAGAAATGGAAAAACTTGAAAAGAACCTTGGTGGAATTAAAGAAATGACAGAACTACCAGGAGTTATGTTTGTTGTAGACCCTAACAAAGAAAGAATAGCTATATTAGAAGCTAGAAAATTAGGAATACCAGTTATAGGTTTAGTAGACACAAACTGTAATCCAGAAGATGTAGACTATGCTATTCCAGGAAACGACGATGCTATTCGTGCTGTTAAATTAATAATGGATGTAATGGCAAATGCTGTTATAGAAGGAAGGCAAGGTGAATCTATGGAACAAGAAGTAGATGCACAAGAACAAATAGCAGAAGAAGCTAAACCAGAAAGTATGGAAGAAGTTGTAGCTGCAGAAGAAAATTCTGAAGAAGATAATAAATAATTTTAGAATAAATATAAAGGAGGACATTTCTTTAAAGCAAATTAAACCAAAGAAACTATAGTTTCAACAAGTATTAATTTTCTTAGAAATGTTCTTTTTTAAATGAATAATATAATGGGAGGTTTTTATAATGATTACTGCAAATCAGGTTAAAGAGTTAAGAGAAAAAACAGGTGCAGGTATGATGGACTGCAAAAAAGTTTTAACAGAAACAAATGGAGATGAAGAAAAAGCAATTGAGCTATTACGTGAAAGAGGAATAGCAAAAGCTGCTAAAAAGGCAGACAGAATTGCATCAGAGGGATTAGTTGCAGCATATGTATCAGACGACAAAAAGGTTGGAGCTGTTGTAGAAGTTAATGCTGAAACAGACTTTGTTGCAAAAAACGAAGAATTTAAACAATTTGTTGCAGATGTTGTAAAACAAGTTGCAGATAAAAATCCAGCAGATGTAGAAGCATTATTAGCACAAACATCAATTGCTGAACCAGATAAAACAGTTCAAGAAGTATTAACAAACAAAATTGCTACAATAGGCGAGAATATGTCTATTAGAAGATTTGAAAGATTTGAAACAGAAGGTATGGTAGAAAGCTATATCCACGGAGAAGGAAAAATTGGTGTTTTATTAGACATTACAGGTGGAGACGAAACTTTAGCAAAAGATGTTTGTATGCAAATAGCTGCTGCTAAACCAGAATTCTTAGATAGAGAATCTGTTCCAGCTGAAAGATTAGAAAAAGAAATGGAAATACTAAAAGCTCAAGCTATGAACGAAGGAAAACCAGAACAAATAGCTGAGAAAATAGTACAAGGAAGAATTGGAAAATTCTATTCAGAAATATGCTTAGTAGACCAAGAATTTGTTAAAGACCCAGACACAACAGTTGGAAAACTAGTTGCAGCAAAAGGAGCAAAACTAAACAGATTTGTTAGATTTGAAAAAGGCGAAGGATTAGCTAAAAAAGAAGAAAACTTTGCAGAAGAAGTTGCAAAACAAATAAATGGCTAAAAAATAAAAGAAAATTAGAGCAAACTATGTAAATTTATTAATTTACATGTGAAGTGTAAGATAAATGTAGACACATAAAAAGTGTTTACATTTATCTTTTTTTATTTTAAATAAAAAACTATTGACAAAATATAAAAATAAGCATATCATGAATATATGAACATGTAATCATACGTTCGTGATATAAATTAAATTTTATTTTTATAAATTTCTGATAAAACTAAAAGAGTATAAAAATTAAAAGGAGGATTTTATGAACAACGAAGAAGAATATATATGCCAAGAAAATTGCCCACACATAGCTGAAATAAAAGAAGTAGAAGTTTCTAGTCTAGATAGAGAAACATTTTTAACATTATCTGAAATATTTAAACTATTTGCAGATGAAACAAGGCTAAGAATAATTTGTGCTATTTTAAATACAGAACTTTGTGTATGTGATTTATGCGAATTACTTAACTTAAACCAGTCTGCAGTGTCACATCAATTACAATTACTTAGGAATAGCAAGTTAGTAAAATATAGAAAAGAGGGTAAGCAAGTTTTTTATAGCCTAGAAGATGACCATATAGAAAGTATTATAAAAATTGCAATAGCACATATTACAGAGGAGGCGAAATAACTTATGGAAGAAAATAAGCATATAAATGAAGAACATAATCACAATAGCCAAGAAGAGCATGCACACGAACATGGCGGAGAAAATAATAGAAAAGAATTAGTGTTATATATATTAGCAATAATTGTGTTTGCAGTTTCCTTTTTGCCAGTCCTACCAGAAATAGCAAAAATTATTATGCAAATAATAGCTATTCTACTAGCTGGGTATGAACTTCTAATTTCAGGAATAAAAAATCTATTCCACCTTAATTTTGAGGAAGATACTTTAATGTCTATTGCAATTATTGCAGCATGTGCAATAGGCGAATTTGCAGAAGGATGTTTAGTTGTATTATTATTTAAATTAGGCGAATTTATAGAAAATAAAGCAATTAGCAAATCAAATGAAAATATAAATGACATAGTAAAAATAAAAGCTAAAAATGCAAATTTAATTATAGGAAAAGATGAAAATGCTACAGAGATAAAGTTAATAGATGTAGAAAAATTAAAAATTGGAGACAAAATATTAATAAAACCTGGAGAAATGGTGCCAGTAGACTGTAAAATTATAAAAGGAAATTCTGAATTAGATACATCAAATATTACAGGAGAAAGTAGACCAGTTACTGTAGGGAAGTTAGAAACAATACTTTCTGGTACTTTAAATTTAACAGGCAGTTTAACTTGTGAAGTAACAAAAAGCTTTAAAGACTCTACAGCATCACAAATTGTAGACCTAGTATATGAAGCTACAAATAATAAAGGAAAAACAGAGAAATTTATTACAAAATTCTCAAAAATATATACACCAACAGTTATAATAATAGCTTTATTGTTAGCTATAATTCCACCAATTTTTGGTTTAGATTTTGAAACTTGGCTAACAAGGGCATTAGTGTTTTTAGTTGCATCATGTCCATGTAGTATAGTTATATCTATTCCTCTTGCATTTTTTGCATGTATTGGTGCAATTTCAAAAAGAGGTATGATTATAAAAGGTACAACACATATAGAAGATTTATCAAAAGCAAAAATTATAGCATTTGATAAAACAGGAACTATTACAACAGGAAAAATGAGAATAGCAAGTGTGGTAAAGCTTTCAAATTATACAGAAAAAGAAATGCTATCATACATGTATGCCTTAGAAACCAACTCTAATCACCCAATTGCAACAGCTATTTATAACAAAATAGAAACTGATAAAATAGAGCTTGAATCTGTAGAAGTGAAAGATTATAAAGAAATTGCAGGACACGGAATTTTTGCTAAAATAAATAACAAGGATGTATTGTTTGGAAACAAAAAGTTATTAAAAGATTATATTTTAAATAAAGAAAATGTAGAAAATAGGCTAAACAATTTACCAGATGGTGGAATATTTTTAGCAATAGATGGAGATATAGCAGGTTATATTACATTACAAGAAGAATTAAGAGAAGGAATAGGAGATTTAGTTCAAAAATTAAATAAAATAGGTATAAATAAAACAGTTATTTTAACAGGAGATAATGAGGAAAATGCAAACAAAATAAATAAGGCTATTAATGTTTCAAATATATATTCTGGTTTGTTACCTCAAGATAAATTATACAAAGTAGAAGAACTAAAAAAAGAAGGCAAAGTAATATTTGTTGGAGATGGAATAAACGACAGCCCAGTTTTAGCAGCCTCAGACTTTAGTATTGCAATGGGAGAAGGAACAGAAATTGCAGGAAATGCAGCAGATAGTATACTAATTTCTAATAATATAAACTCAATTGTAGATATAATAAAACTTGCTAGAAAAAGTATGAGAGTAGCAAAATTTAACATAACATTTTCATTACTTGTAAAACTAGTAGTATTAATTTTAGGTATATTAGGAATTGCACCAATTTGGTTAGCAGTATTTGCAGATGTAGGTGTTACACTAATTACAGTAATAAATAGTATTAGAATAAACTAGTAAAAGCACTTGTATTATCAAGTGCTTTTTTGATATAATATAGCAAATAAAAAAATACAGAAAGGCAATTTATGGAAGAGAATAAAAAGGAAACAATAACAAATAATGAAAACGAAAAAAACATAAAGCTTAATAAAATTAAATTTAATATTTTGGCAATTCTTGCAATTATAATATTCAGTATTGCATTAACACCTGTTACATTTCAAAACGATACCTATTATACAATAGCAATAGGAAAAGATATTGTAGAAACAGGAACAATAGATATGAAAGATCACTTTTCGTGGCATGAGGATTTACCATATACATACCCACATTGGCTATATGATGTTGGTACTTATTTGGTATATCAACTAGGCGAAAATGTTGGCATAGGAGGCTTTACAGCTGTATATATACTAACAGTTTTATTATCAATAACATTAGGATTAATTATATATATGGCATGTGTAAAAATCAGTAAGCATAATATGGCTTCTTTCTTAATCACAATGGGAATAATGTATTTATTAAAGAATTTTATTGCTGCAAGAGCCCAGCTTGTTACATTTATTCTTTTTGCATTAACTGTATTATTTATAGAAGAGTTTTTAGAAACGAAGAAAAAACGATATGCAATAGGGTTAATAATTATTCCTATATTAATAGCTAATTTGCATGTGGCAGTATGGCCATTTTACTTTGTACTATATTTGCCATATATAGCACAATATATAATAGTAATAATTTCTAGGGCAAACTTATGGTATAAAATTAACAAAAAGTTAAAAGAAAAGAAACTAAATAAATTAGAAAAAGCGAAAGTAAATAAAAAAGAAATAAAAAATTTAGATGCTAAAATAGAAACAACAAAGCAAAAATTAATAGAAATAGAAGAAACATATGAAAAGTCAGAAAAAAATGCAGAGAGAAGAAGAAATAATCCGTATAAAATAATAATAGAAAAACAAGATGCAGTTAAATGGCTTATATTAATTATGGTAATTTGTGCTTTTACAGGGCTATTAACACCAATAGGAGATACACCATACACATATTTAATAAAAACTATGGAAGGCAATACCATGGACAATATAAGCGAGCATCAACCACTTACTTTAATTAATAATATTGGCATGATAATTTCCATAATTGTAGTTCTTGCATTGGTAACATTTACAGATACAAAAATTAGACTAAGTGACTTCTTTATGTTAGGAGGACTTTTATACTTATCATTTATGTCTAGAAGACAGGTATCTATGTTTGATATCATAGGAGGAATTATATTTGCTAGAATTGTTGCAAGTTTCTTCGACAAATATGATGCAGGTGGAGAAGAAAAAATACTAGCATCTGCAAATACCATATATGGAAAATTAATTACAATACTAATAGTAGCATTAATTAGTTTTAATATATTAAAGCCAAAACTAGATGACAAATTTATTGATGAAAGCACATACCCTGTACAAGCCTCAGACTATATTTTAGAAAATATAGATTTATCAGAAATGAAAATTTATAATGAATATAATTATGGTAGTTATTTGTTATTTAGAGGAATACCAGTATTTATAGACTCAAGGGCAGACTTATATTCTCCACAATTTAATGGGGTAAAAAAAGAAGACGGAGAGTATGAAGGAAGAGATATTTTCTCAGATTATATAAACACATCCAATATTGGTGTATACTATGAAGATAAATTTGAAAAATATGATATAACACATGTGCTAATTAGAAAGAACTCTAAATTAAATATGTTTGTATCAATAAATGATAAATATGTTGAACTATATAGTGACGACAATTTTGTATTTTACGAAAGATTAGAAGATTAATAATTGTAACAAAAGTAATTGCACGAAATTAATATGCTAAAAATTAGTGTAAGAAATAACCGAAAAGCTGAAAAAACATGAAATGAGGGAATATGAGTAAAAAGAATTTTACGAAATCCAAATTAACAATTATTTTTATAATTATAACAGTTTTAATAGACCAAATTATAAAAGCAGTTGCAATAGCTGTAACAAGTAATGGTACAGTAGAAGTAATAAAAGGTGTATTAAACTTTACCTATCTAAAAAATACAGGAGCACTACTTGGAGATGGTTCAGATGATAGTATGTTTTTACTAATTAATATTATTGTTATTCTCCTATTAATAAGATTTTTAGTAAATAACAAAGACAGAATAGAAATTAAAGCTAGTGTTGCTTTATCACTTATATTATCAGGGGGAATTAGCAACTTAATTGATAGAATTTTTAGAGGTGGAGTTGTAAATTTTATAGATATATCTCCATTAGTAAATTTTCCAAAATTTAATTTTGCGGATATATGTATTGTAGGTGGATGGATTTTATTTGCATTTTCTGCAGCCATACTTACAAGTGAGCAATTAAAAGAGAGAAGGGATAGACTTGCCAGAAGCAAAGAAATACAAGAAGATACAAGAAATAGAAAACAAAAATAATTCAGTTAAGGAAATAGAAGTAATAGAAGAAGGAATAAGACTTGATGCATATATAGCAAGTAGTGTAGAAAATTTGTCTAGGAGTATGGTGCAAAAGTTAATTAAATGTGGAAAAGTACTAGTAAATAATAAAGTAGAAAAGGAATCTTACAAGGTTCAATTAGGAGATAAAATACTAGTAGAAATTCCAGAGCCAGAAGAAAGTAGCTTAAAAAAACAAAATATTCCATTAGATATTATTTACGAAGATAATGATATTTTAGTTGTAAATAAGCCTAAAGGTATGGTGGTTCATCCTGGAAATGGAAACCCAGACGGAACATTAGCAAATGCCATATTAGCGCATTGTGAAGAAAGCCTTTCTGGAATAGGTGGAGAAATAAGACCAGGTATTGTACATAGAATAGATAAAGATACATCAGGTTTACTTGTTATTGCGAAAAACGATAAAGCACATATAAATTTATCTGAGCAAATAAAAAATAGAGAAGTAAAGAAAATATATGTAGCACTTGTAAAAGGAGTTATTCCAGAAAACGAAGCAACAATAAATATGCCAATAGGAAGAAGCACAAAAGATAGAAAGAAAATGGCTGTTGATAGAGAGGGAAAAGAAGCGGTAACACATTTTAAAGTATTAAAAAGATATAACAAATACACTTTTATACAAGTAAAAATAGATACTGGTAGAACACACCAAATAAGGGTACATATGTCACATATAGGTTACCCGGTAGTAGGAGATACGGTATATTCAAATGGGAAAAACGACTTTGGAGTAGAAGGACAAATGTTACACGCAAAAGAATTAGAATTTAAACATCCTATTACAGGAGAAAATATGCATTTTGAGGCACCTTTGCCAGAGTATTTTGAGGAAGTATTAGAAAAACTAGAACAAGCTTAAAATAGATAAAAGTGTATTATAAAGTAATTTTAAAATAATTAATAATTAAATAATGGAGGAAAATTTGGAAGAAGAAAGATTACAAAAGTTTATAGCAAACCAAGGTATTTGCTCTAGGAGAAAAGCAGAAGAATATATTGCAGAAGGCAGAGTTAAAGTAAATGGAAAAGTTATAACAGAATTAGGAACTAAAATAAATCCAGAAAAAGATGTAATAGAAGTAGATGGTAAGAAAATATCTAATATTACAGGTAAGAAAGTGTATATTTTACTAAATAAGCCAATAGGATATGTAACTACTACTAAAGACCAATTTAATAGAAATACGGTGCTGGATTTAGTAAAAGTAAAAGAAAAAGTTTTGCCTGTAGGAAGATTAGATATGTATACATCTGGTGCAATAATATTAAGTAATGATGGAGACTTTATATATAAAGTAACACATCCAAAATATGAGGTGGAAAAAACATATAATGTTACTTTGAGGGGGCAAATTACAGAACAAGAAGTAGAAATGCTAAAAGATGGCGTAGAAATAGAGGATTATGTTACAGGAAAAGCCAAAGTAAAAATACTTAGAATAGATAAAGAAAAAGACCTTTCACGAGTAGAAATTGTTATACACGAGGGAAAAAATAGAGAAGTAAGAAAAATGTGTGAAGCGGTTGGAAGAAAAGTTTTAGCATTACATAGAACTAAAATAGGCAATATCTCTGTAAAAGACTTAAGATTAGGTACATGGAGGTATTTAAAACCACACGAAATAAAATCATTACTATTGGACATATAATAAATAATGTGTTAAAATATAAAAAAATAAAACGTTAAGGAGGGCAAAATGGTAGAAGATAATGAAATAAAAGCAACAATATCACCATTTGCAATAAGACCTGGAGAAATAAAAGTATTTGATGGAAAAGACGGTTATGTCTCAATGAATCAAATTATACACAAAATAAATGTAGGACATATAAATGACTTACATTTTAAAATAATGGAATTAGTAAATAAATTTGAGTTTATGACATCAAGACAGATATTTCAAATGTTGGAGTGGGAACATGCAGAAATTGAGTCACAAGATAAATTAAATAATAAGCTAGACCAATTAACAAAAGCTAAAATTTTAACTAGATATTATTTTGATTGTAAAGATGGAAAAGGTGTATACCGTATATATTCATTAGAAAAAATGGGGAAATATTTACTTAATTCTAGAGGAATAGATTGTAAATGGCAACCAACAGATAATACAAAACCTGTTGCAATGGTAAAGAAGAGATTAGCTGGAAATCAAATAATTATTGCATATTTAAGAAAAGTATCTGCTTTTGACTCTTATACTCCAAAACCATCGTTTACAGCAAAACAAAATGGTAAAACATTTAAAGCAACTGGAGGAAGTGTAAAATTAACTAAAAACAATAAATCAATAGAATTTGTGTTTGAAGTTATTAGAAGGGAAGAAGACTGGGAGAAAAAACTTGTAGATAAAATGAAACTTTATAAAGATTTTTACGAAAATTTCCAAGTTGGAGATTCTGGTTATATGAGTTTGCCACAGTTAATTATAGTTTGCGAAGATGAGAGACATATGGCAGAAACTTTTAAAACTATTGTAATAAATAAAGTAGAAATAGCAAATATAAAATTGTATTTTACAACAGATTTAAGGCAAAATGAGCAGACTTTAGCAAAAACATTAGTAGAATTTAAAGCAGATGAAATAACAGGTAAATATAGGATGCAAGATGTAGAAGTTAAATTATTGGGAATATAAATAATATTAATAAAGTTTAATACACTAAAAAAGAGAGAAAATCTAAAATATAGAATTTTCTCTCTTTTTGTGAAGAAACTAAAATATTATTTATTCTCCGTCTTTTTTGTTTTTCTTTTTGAAATTTACTACAATAGCTTCATCATTATCAAATAAGAAACTTGAGTTCTTTGTACTAGTTTGAATTGGATTATATTCATCATCTGTTGAATATACATCATTTAACTTAGTTACATCTTCAAATTTGCCTCTGACTTTATCATATGTTTGTTTAGCCTTTTCTGCATCTGATATGCCTGTTGTATATTTTATAAAGTCATATTTCTTTATGTTTTTTGGAGCTTTATATTTTGAATCTATAAAATCCAAGTTACCCTTACCAACACTGCTCTTTCCATTTGTTGCTTTAACTTTATATATAATTTGTTTACCTTTTAGAGATTTTATTTTACCAGCCGAATAGTTTGGAACCCATGCATATTTTATACCACCCATTTTTGGGTCATACTCATTTTTGCTGCCATCCATTGTGCTACTCCATGTCCACTCTCTCTTGTCTTGCATTTCTTTTTGCCACCACTCAATATCTTCTGGTAAGGCATTACCAAATATAACTTTGTTAACACAGTTTGATAATACAGTTTCTTTCATTTTCTTAGCTCCTGAGTCTCCCATAGAACCTTCTAATTGTGATAGGTTTTGAGAGTCTAAAACAGTTGCAACTTTATATTTTCTATATATTGTGAAGACAGGTTCAATAGCTTTACAAATGAAGTCTGGGAAATCATCTATATATAAGAAATGTGGAATTCTTGTATTATCATTTCCAGGTCTAGCTAAAACAGATTGTTGCATTAATAATATAAAGAATAGTCCAAATGCTTTATGTGCAGTAGCACCTAAGTCTCCTCTTCTTGTACAAACAATAGTTATTTGACCTTCTGATAAAGCTTTATCAAAGTCTAAGTTATTATTCCTGTTACATAAAACATTTTTTACACCAGGGTATCTTAGCAAGTTGTCCAATTCTGTAGAAGCACTAAATACTGACTGTTTTGTACTTGTAATATCAATTCCATCCTCATAAAAATTGCTTTCAAAATATTTTATAAGTATTCTATATTTTTCAGCAAGTTCTGGAATTTGCTTCATATCTTCAGTCATTTGTTGTACTAAAGAAAAGTCGTTTAAACAATTAAGCATGTCTTCTAATGTTGGTAATGCACCATTATTTTGTCTAGGGTACATTTCTTTTAGTAATATAGATAAGTTTTCTATAATTTGTATAGCTGCATTTTCTCTAAATGCCATTTGTAAATCTGGTCTATGGGATGCAAATAATCCTTTTAATACACTTGAAATTGCTATACCTGTTTTAATAGGGTCTTTGTATATAAATGGATTAATACCAATTGAGTCATTGCTTCCAGGGTCTACTATATTAACAGGCAAATTATAATTTTGTATAATTTTTATAATTTTACTTGTAGATTCTGGCTCTGCAGAAACATATGTAAGACCTAAATCTCTATATACAATGTTTTCTCCATTAGAAGCAAGAATCATTTTACTCATATATTTTTTGAATACATCTATTTTATCTGGGTTTGGTATAAGCATTGAAAGGTTAAAGTTTTTATTAATGTATTCATTATCATATGGGCAGTCTAATGTAGCAATTCTTGTTTTTAATGCTGTAAAACCTAATTCTTTAGATACTTCTTTAAAGAAAAACTTTTTATTTATATCTATTGCTATCATTGGCTCATATATCATTGAAGTTTTACCAGAACCAGATACACCTACTGCAAGCAAAGATTCAAATCTTTTAGATTCAGGAATTTTTACGTTATCTCCAGTTTCTGAATCTGTACAAATCTTAATGTCACATGAATATACGCCATGGTCTTTGCTAGTTGTAGCTAAACTAATACCAGTGTAGTCACATATAGAGTCTACTGTATCTTTGCTATCGTCTACTGTAAATGTTAACCACTTAAATAGCTTGTAAAATGTAGTAAGTGGGAAGTAAATTCCAAGTGCTGTTAATGCAGGGAAGAATAAATTATGAAACTCACTTACTAATCCAGGAAAGTTAGGTAATGATAATAGTCCAAGCCATAATGCTTGATTTAACCATTGTACACAAGCTGAAATAGCAACTATGTAAAGTGATATGCAAAATACGTGGAATATTCTAATTTTGTCTCTATCGTTTTTGGCGAATTTAGAACCAAATGCAATAAAGAAAGCAAATGTAATACAAGCAAATGATAAAGTATATGCTATTGGTCCCCAATAAGAGTACGATACTCCAGTAAATATTATAAATAACATTTCTACAATTCTATCTACAACTATATATGCAGATATTAGTGCTAATATATAAGCCACAAATGTATTTCTATCTGTCTTTAAAAATTTTAAAAATTTGTCTATGACTTTCAAAAAAATTCACCGCTTTCAAGTTATTATTATACATATATATTATCTTATAAAATGAAGAAAAATACAATAGATTTTGCAAAAAAAATTGCCGAATTTGTATATATTTCTACATTTTTTGCAACAATATATAGATTAACTATTTTGCATAAATATTATTAACTTTTAATAGTATTAAATAACTTAATAAATATAAAGGATGTAAAATGAAGAGAAAAAAGTTAAAAAAAGAAACTTTTATGCAAAGTGTAGTTGTACTTATGATATCACAAGTATTTGTTAAAGTTTTGGGGCTTGTGTACAAATTATATTTAACAAACAAAGAAGGCTTTGGAGATAAAGGAAATGCCATATATAGTAGTGGATTTCAAGTATATGCTTTATTGCTTACAATTTCTGCAATGGGTGTACCAAATGCACTATCTAAACTTGTATCAGAAAGAGTAGCTGTTGGAGACCATAGGGGAGCACATAAAATTTTTAAAATTGCATTAATAACATTTTCTTTTATTGGTTTTTGTTGCTCAATGTTTTTGTTTTTTGGTGCACATACAATATCTAATACTTTTTTGCAAATACCAGAAGCAGAAATGGCACTTGTAGCACTCTCACCATCCATATTTTTTGTATCTGTTACTGCAGTAATAAGAGGGTATTTTAATGGAAGAGAGAATATAACTGTTACAGCAAGATCTCAAAGTTTAGAACAGATTTTTAAAACAGTATTTACAATTTTAATTGTAAACATGTTAAGTATAATTACTGGGATGGACACAGTTGTAATGGCAGCAGGAGCTAACTTAGCTACTAGCTTGTCTGCTGGTGCATGTTTTATATATTTGTTAAACTACTATAGAACAATTAGACCTATAATTGCTGGTGAAATAAAAAATACAGTAAATTATAAGCCAACTAGAATTCGAAAAACTATAAAACAGATTTTGTTTGTTTCAATTCCAATGTCACTAAGTGCAATATTTGGGGCACTTAATAAAAATATAGATTCTATGACTGTTGTAAGAGGGCTTAAAAACTTTATGACAGAGGAATCGGCAAAAATACAGTATGGTATTTTAAGTGGAAAAGTAGAAACTTTAGTAACAATACCAATGTCTTTTAATATGGCTTTTGCAACAGCATTAATACCAGCAATGTCAAAGGCAACTGCAAATGGTGACAAAGAAACAGTAGAAAAGCGTATAAAATTTTCTATTTTGGTTAGTATTTTAATAGGACTTCCTTGTATGGTAGGGATGATACTATATGCGAAACAAATATTATTATTGCTATTTCCAAATGCTGCATCAGGAGAATTTATATATCAAGTAAGTTCATTAGGAATAATATTTATTTTAATTGAGCAAACAGTAGGAGCTGCACTACATGGAGTTGGAAAAGTATTTGTTCCGGCAATTGCACTAGGAATAGGAGGAATAATTAAACTTATATTAAATTTAACATTAGTTCCAATAAATAACGAAATTTTTATATTTGGAGGAACAGCAGGTGCGGCATTGTCAACTGTTATATGCCATATAGTATCTTTAGCTATAGAATTAACTGTACTTAAAAAATGCGTAGGATTTAAACTAGAAAAAAGAAAATTTATAGTTAAACCTATTATTGCAGTAACAATAATGGCAGTTTGCTCTAAAATGTTATATAATTTGTTATTAAACTTTATTGGTGCTAATTTTGCCTTAATTATTGCTATGCTATTTGCAGTATTAATTTATTTTATAATGCTTATAATTTTAAAAACTTTTTCGAAAAAAGAAATTTGTATGATACCATACGGAAGTAAATTTTTGCAGAAAATTCAATCAGAAAAACAATGAAACCTTGAAAAATAGCCACTTTTAGACTTGAACAAAAACAAAAGCCTAGAAAATAAGTAGTTTCATAAAAAATAAAATGAAAAAAAAGAAGGATTTTATACAATGATGGCGAATAATGATACTAGTAGATATTGCTCAAGTATTCTACATAGAAAATCTTATAGGAGGTAATGAAAGATGAACAAATCAGATTTAGTAGCAGCTATAGCAGCTAAAACAGGAGCAACAAAAAAAGATGCTGAAGCATCATTAAATGCTTTTACAGAAGTTGTAACAGAATCATTAGTTAAGGGAGACAAAATTCAATTAGTTGGATTTGGTTCTTTCGAAGTTAGAAAAAGAGCTGCTAGAAAAGGTAGAAATCCACAAACTAAGGAAGAAATAAAAATACCTGCATCTAAAGCACCTGTATTCAAAGCAGGAAAAGCTTTAAAAGATTTAGTAAACAAGAAATAATTTAGGTTTTAATAGAACTATGAATTCATAGAAATAGGTAGGGAATTTCTCCCTGCTTATTTTGTTTTTTATAAGATTATTTTAATAAAGCATAACTTACAAAAATGAACATGTGTAGAGCTAGTTAAAATTTAAATGTATATTAAGTAATAGAAGTCTAATTTTATAATTTCTTTAAAATTTAGATGAATTGTGAAAGTAAAGTATAGTTTTTAAAGCTATTTCTATTACGATTTTAAAATTTATAATAAAATTTTATATATTTTTCTTGACAAATCATAAAGTAACGTAGTAAAATATATCTTGTCAGTTCAATAAACGCAGCTGTGGCGGAACTGGTAGACGCACAGGACTTAAAATCCTGCGGACGAATAATCCGTGCCGGTTCGATTCCGGCCAGCTGCACCAGTAATTAAAGTCTCAAAGTATTTGCAAATCAAGTGCTTTGAGACTTTACTATTTATAAAAATATGCAGTAGAGACTTTAAAGTGCTTTTTATAGTTGATGTATAAGTGTCAATGATTTGAAAAAATTCATATAAAAAATATAGTATATTGAATTTGTTCTTTATTATGCATATAAGTTTGATAACTCTGATTTTTTTCTTAAAAAAGAATAATATTAGATAGTTTGCAATCTTATGTAAATTATGGTAAAATCAATGTGTAATTGGTTATTGCACAACCTAGTATAAAAAATATACGGGGGAGTGCAGTTCCTCCGTAAAATTTTAGGAGGAAAAAATTATGTCAGTATTAACAACAGCACCTCAATTTTTATATCCGCGTTTAAGACAGTTCCCAATTGATGAAGTGGCTGAAAAAATAGTAAGAGCCATAGAAAAGAGAAATTGGAAAGTACCAGGAATAACAGTTGAATTTGATATTTATGGCTCTGGAGAAGCCAAATACAAAATGGTAAGCCCCATTATTGGTGAAAATTTCAAATTGTACTTCTGCCGTATTCAAGGGAGACTTGATGAAAGGTGGAATGATATCGCTGCACTGCATAGTGTATGCATACCAAAGCAAATACTTGAGGTTTATAGTGATGGTTCAGGACCAACTTATTACCTGTATGTGGGTAAGGATTGGGAGTCTGATAAAGAGTGGTTTATGAACTCTATCAAGGTCAATTCTAAACTGAACAAAGAACCTCGAAGATACCTGAGATATTGTGGGCGTACATGTAGGCAAGGAAAAAAAGAGTTGTTTGCTGATGACGACCTTAACCGTGAGTATTCGCCAAGAGGGGAAGAACCTGTCCGCATTAACACTGAACAAAAATTCAATGAGTTTGCAGCATGGCTAGAGGAATTTGTGTTGAACTATATTCTTAGCTTTCAAGAAGAGGATATAATTCAACCACCTACACCAGAGGAAGAACTTATTCCTTATGAGGGACCTTGGAGTACTGTATATAGTATATGTGATTGGCATGATGCAGATAGAATAAGAAAAGGTAAGAAAGATCCAAGTAAGCTACCTCCACAAGAAAGACACGCATATATTGGAAATGGATGTCGCTTAGTACCGCTAAATGTTTATTGCGAGAATAGATTTCCAAAGATAGCATATGAAGGATTTATCTGGTGCGATGTTAAGCCGAAACAGGATGTTACTCAGAATTCAGAATTAGAATATGAAGTAGTAAATGCTATGGGTTCATTATTAAATCTAACTAAAGGGTTAATATATCTCTTTTTTACTTTCTCTATATTAACAAAATATTTTCCCTCTGGAATAGTTTCACTAGTGCTAACATCTGTTGCATTTTCCCACTTTTTAAAGCACTCTGCAATATTATTTTCGTTGCATTGTTTAATTTTATTAATAGTATCTTCTTCAGATAAATTATACATATCTTTAACACTAATTAAATTTTTATCTGACATCTTTTTCATAATATCAGCTAACATTTGCATTGTAAATAAAGTTTTTTCTCTTCTATATAGTTTTGATAAAATACTCATTGTATGTACAAACTTTTCAGCAATAGCAACATCTTTAAAACCTAACTCATCTATTCCATTTTCATCTTTTTGAATTTCGATATTATTATAAACTTCTTTAACATCTTCTAATGTCCAAAGCTTTTCAGTTACTCCAAGTCCATTTGAAAGAGTATATTCTAATCTATCACTCGAAAGCCTTGGGGTGTCATTATCTGCAATTGGGTAAATATGATAATCTGCAACTTCTTCTACTTTAATACCATCTCTATTTAGTAAATACATTAATTCTTTTGAACCTTTTATAATTTCAGTTGTTAATTCTTCTGTAGATTCTTGTTTTTCGTAATCTTTGTTCATAAAATCAATAGAGTGTTTAAATACAGGTGTTGCAATATCATGAAATAGACCTGATAAAGTCTGTTTTTTATCTTTAGTAAAATTCCAAATTATTAAACTAACAGCAATACTATGGTCTAAACTTGAATACCACATTTGATTATACATTTTTGAGTATATAGTGCCACAAGTAACACTTATTTTAGATTGTTTTAACATTACTGGGGTGTTAATATACTCATTTAAAAACTCTGGAAAGTCATCTGATAATATTTTGTAATAGGATTTAATTGTTTCGTTTAGATTACCAACATAATTATTCATTTTATTTCGTATTCCTTCCTTAAAATATATTTAATTGCTTATTTTATATGGTCTTATTTTACAAAAAAAATTAGCAAAAATCAATTACTTTTCTTAAATTGAATACTTTTAACAGTTTAAGATAAAACTCTTTTTAGGTATTAATAATATTGCATTTGTATTTTACTACTAATCTTTACATTTCGATTAGATATAAAGTAAATAAAAAGTTTATTTCTTCCTTTTCTGGTTATAATAGTCGTAATAAATTATTGTAAGGAGCTTTATTTATGGCTAATTCAAATCAGATCAAGGAAGAAATTTCTATATCTAAAATTTATGGAAAAGAGGCTACTCTTTCTACAAATGAATTTGTTACTGAATATAGTGTAAACATTAAGGGATTAGATAAAGAAGAGGCAAGAAGTAGACTTAATAAATATGGACTTAATGAAATTTCTGAGGCTAAACCAAAAAAATGGTACCATTATTTTTTATCTAGCTTAGTAACTCCTTTTAATCTTATATTACTTGGAATTGTAGTAATTTTATTTTATACAGATGTGTATTTACCGCAAGAGCCAAATTATGCAAGTATTGTAGTTGTTTTAGTTCTTGTTACTATAAGTACACTTTTAGATTTTATTCAAGAGTTTCGTTCAAACAGAGCAGCAGAAAAACTAAAAGAACTAGTTGCTACAACCTCTAATATATTACGTGAAGGTAAAGAAGTAAAAATACCAATGAAAGATATTACTATTGGAGATATAGTGCTTCTTTCTGCTGGAAGTATGATACCTGCAGATTTACGAATAAT
>CAJMQM010000002.1 GCA_905215615.1 uncultured bacterium
AAAAAGAACCCAGCCAATAGGAATAGAATTAGTTAAAAGAGGAATAGTTACAGAAGCAGATATTGATAAAGCATTAGATTACCAAAAAAGACATCCAAAAAAGAAAATAGGGGATATATTAGATATATTAAGATTATGTGATCCACATGTATTAATAGATGCAATAGGAGAAATATTAGAAGAGAAAGCTATATATTTACAAGAAAATGATATTAAAATAAATGTTTTAGATTATGTATCTTTAGATATTATAAAAGAAAATAAAGCGATACCATTTGACATATCTTCTGGTAGAGTAAAAGTATGTTTTGCAGATACTTCAAATAGAAAGTCTATAGATGTAATAAGATTATTACTTTTGAATAAAGGTCTTGTAATGGACAGATACATTACATTTGAAAGTAATATAGAAAATATAATTAACTCTTTAGAAGGAGTAGTTTCAGACGATATTGATACTAACACAGATGTATCTGGATTAATAGATACTATTATAAAAACTGCTATGGAAAAAAGAGCTAGTGATATTCATATAGAGCCATTAGAAAAATTTATAAGGGTTAGATATAGAATAGATGGACAATTAATTACAGCTGTTACAATAGAAAAAGAAAAACAAGCACAAATAATAGGAAGATTAAAAGCTATATCTAATATGCACCAAGAAAAACAAGACCCACAAGATGGTAGAATTTTGGCATACCCAGATTATAATATTCGTGTATCTTCACAAAAAAATGTTAATGGCGAAAAGTTTGTGCTTAGGTTATTAAAGAAAAATGAAGATATAAAAAGACTATTTGAGCTTGGTTTCCCAGAAGATGAGCAAATGGTTAACGAATATTTTAACAAGAAAAATAGCATTACAGTTATTGCTGCTCCAACAGGAGAAGGTAAAACAACTACATTATACAGTATTATAGATTATTTAAATAGACCAGAAATAAATATTACTACAATTGAAGACCCAGTAGAAATAAGAATTGATGGATTAAACCAAATAGAGGTTGACCCAAAAACAAGTTTCCAAGATTCTTTAAGAACTGTTTTAAGACAAGACCCAGATGTAATTCTTGTAGGAGAAATTAGAGATAGGGAAACAGCCGAGATTGCTATGCAAGCTGGTCAAACAGGACATTATGTTTTATCTACAATACACACAATTGATGCAGTAGAAGTTATAACTAGATTAAGAAAAATGGGAGTTTCAGACTATGATATATCAAGCACACTTGCAACATCAGTTTCTGAAAGATTAGTAAGAAGATTTTGCCCAAATTGTGCAAGAGAAAGAGAACTTAATGCAAAAGAAAAAGAAATAATAAACAAATTTGCAGAAAAATATGATTACAAATTTAACTTAGAAAATGCAAAAACATATGATATAGTTGGTTGTAAAAAGTGTAACAATACAGGTTATTATGGCAGAATTGGTATATTTGAAGTATTGCCTATTACAGATGCAATAAGAGAGTTAATTATAAAAGGTGCATCAAGCATAGAAATAAGAAAAGCAGCATTAGAAAATGGTTATAAACCTTTGGTAATAGATGGTATAAATAAAGTTCTTGAAGGAATAACTACATTAGATGAAATTAACAACAAATTGGTTATATATTAACAAAAGATAGGGGGAAGAATAATGATAGACATAGACAAAATTATGTACTTGGCAATTAAAAAAGATGCCTCAGATATTCATTTAATTGCTGGAATAAAACCTACAATGAGAATAAGAAGAAAACTTGTAAATTATGAAGACTTTGACGAATTAACAGAAGAAGATATGTGGGAAATATATGACTACTTTGTTAGAGGCAATGTAGATAAAGATAGAGTTTTTAAAGAAACTAAAAAATTAGACTCATCATTTGTATTTTCAGATATTCGTTTAAGAGTAAATATATCACTTTCAAACGAAATACCAGTTATAACTTTAAGACTTATAAAAAATGTGTTGCCAACATACGAGTCTTTAGGTGTTCCAGATATAGTAAGAAGGATGATGTACCAACAACAAGGACTTATACTTGTAACAGGTAAAACTAACTCTGGTAAAACAACAACATTAAATGCACTAATTAATGAAATTAATGAAAATCAAAATAAAAAAATATTAACATTAGAAAGTCCAATAGAATATAAACACAAATGTAAAAAATCAATTATAGTACAAAAAGAAGTAGGTGTTGGACAAGATTGCTTATCATATAGTGATGGTGTTAAAAACTCATTAAGAGAAGATGTAGATATTCTAGTTATTGGAGAGATACGTGATAGAGAAACAATGGATGCAGCCATAGAAACTGCAGAATCAGGACATTTAGTAATTGGTACACTTCATACAAAATCTTGTGCAGAAACAATAGACAGGATGATAAACTTCTATGATGTTAGAGACCAACAAACTATAAAATTCCTAATTGCATCTTTACTAAAATTAGTTGTATCACAAAGACTTTTAACAGGAAGAACAGGAGAACTTGTATTAGTTCCAGAAGTTATGGTAGTAGACAATGTAGTATCTGGATTAATTAGAAAAGATAAAATAAGTGTATCAGAAATAGAAGATGCTATACAAAGTAATTCAGAAAAAGGTAGCATAGGATTAATAAATTCTTTAGCAGAGTTATTTACAAATGATAAAATTACATTAGACCAAGCTAAAGCGCAAATAGAAGAAAGAAACATAGAAATATTAAATAGAACTATAATGCAATTAAAAATAAAGAAAGAAAGCAAAACAAGAAAACAAGAAGATTAGAAGGGAGGAAATATAGATGCCTGAATATGTTTATAGAGCTGTAACTGAAAAAGGGCAAGTAGTAAGAAATAGGGTAGAAGATGTTAGTAAAAACACTTTAATCAAAAGATTAAAAAGTAACAACTTATTACCAATTAGTGTTTCTCAAGTAGGTTATAGAAGTGTAAGAAAACATAAAAATAAAAAGAGAAATGTAACAGATATAGACGATATTATGAAAATGGCAAACTCAGCAGATGTAATGCAAGGTAGAAGAGCCAGAGACCAAAAATTGTCTGAAAAAGTTAGTTTAGCCTTATCTTTGGAGGAAAGAATAACAGAAAGAGATGTAAGAATATTTACACAAAACTTTTATCTTTTAAAGAAAGCTAACTTTAATAACATACATGCTTTAAATACTTTAATACAAAGTACAGAAAATATGTCTTTTAGAGGAGTACTAGAAGATATATTGGCAGGTGTTGAAGCAGGTGAATATATGTATACAACAATGGAATATTATTCTGATATATTCCCATATATATATATTAACATGATAAAAGTTGGAGAGTTATCTGGTTCTCTTACTAAATCGTTAGAGCAAGCTGTAAAATATTTGGATGATACAAACTCAAGAAATAGAAAATTAAAATCTATTTTAATACCAAACATTATACAATTTGTAGCAATTTTAGTATTACTATTTGCGGGAACAATTTATGTATTACCACTAATACAAGGCGTATTTGAGCAAGTAGGTTCAAGTGTACAATTACCAGACATAACACTATGGTTTATGGATGTAGTAAATACGCTTGTTGCATATTGGTATATACCAGTAATAATTATAGCAGCTATAGTTGGAGGAATTTTATGGTATATAAATACACCAAAAGGAATGTATAACTTCGATTACTTTAAATATAAAATGCCAGTATTTGGTTCGTTAATATATGCAATAGACTTTTCAAGATTAATGAGAGCAATGCTTTTAAACCTAGAAAATGGTATGAGAATACAAGAGGCATTGGAAGTTTCAAAATCGGTAGTAAAGAATTATGTTATGCTTTCAATAATAGAGGCATCTATAAACAATCTTTTAATAGGTGGCTCATGGATAGAACCATTTGAAAATTCTGGATTATCTTCACCAATGGAAACAGAAATGCTTAAAATAGGTATGCAAACAGATTTACCAGAAATGATGTCAAAATTGTTAGATTATATGGACATAGATATAGACAACAAGATGCAAAAGATAATGATGGTATTACCAGAAATCTCATATGCAATTGTTGGAATACTATTAATATTCTTAGTAATTGTAGTATTAGTACCATGTATCGAACTATATATGGGTAACTGGTTAATTGACGCAATGGGAGTTTAATAAAAAATTAGAAAAAATAGGGGCTATAAAGCCTCTATTTTTGTAAATATGGAAAAAAGTTAAATTCTAAAATATATGTTAATTTCATAAAATTTATAACAATATATGATATAATATAGATGTAATAAATATTATAAACAAAAAAATATATTAAAACAAATATTATATATAGGAAAATGTATATTAAAAATTTATATTTAAGGAGAATTTATGAAAATAGGAATTGATATTGGTGGTAGCCATATAGCTATTGCTTTAGTAAATGAAGAAGGTAAAATAATAGAAAAAAACGAAACAGATATAGAAGATATAGAAAATGCAGAAATATTTATAGAAAAATACATTATGAAAAATATTTATAACATGATACCACAAAAAGACATTGAATTAATTGGAATTGCTTCACCAGGAACACCAAAAGATGGAAAAATATTTTCAATGTATAATTTAGGAATACAAGAATTAGATATAGCAAAAATGATACAAAAATACTACAATATTCCAATAAGCATAAGAAATGATGGAAAATGTTCTGCTTTAGCAGAAAAGAAATATGGTAGTTTAAAAGAATATGATGACTGTATATTTTTGTGCATGGGAACTGGAATTGGAGCGGGAGTATTTTTAAATGGAGAACTTCTTGAAACTAAAAGAGCACCAGGATTCGAAATAGGTCATATGGTTATAAATAAAAATGGTATAAAGTGTAATTGTGGTAAAACTGGTTGTTTTGAGACACACTGTTCAATGAAAAGGTTTAAAGACAATGCAAAAACTATTTTAAACTTAAATTCAGATATACCATCAGTGGAATTATTAGATATTATTGAAAAGCATAAAGAAGATGCTAAAATAAAAGAATTAATAGAAGAATATATAAATAACCTAATAATAGGATTTTCAAATATAATAGATATGTTTGAGCCAGAGGCAATTTCACTTGGTGGAAGTTTTGTATACTTTAGAGATGTATTTTATGACAAACTAGTATCTGAATTTAATAAAAGAAAGTATTATTTTAATAAAGATATAAAAACAGAAATAAAATTAGCTATGCTAGGAAATGACGCTGGAATAATAGGCGCAACAATAAATTAGTAATTTGACAAAATAGGGAACATATAGTATAATATTAAACAGTTGTTACCAAGAGATGGTAAAGAAGAGATTTATATATTATTTATTTTATAATTGGCTAAAATATAGTTAGTTTTGTTTTGTGCGGGTTAATATTATATAATAAAATATACTTTTGTGCGTGAATTTTTGAAAGTATATTATTAAATATATAAGTATTTTAAAATTAATATGTTTTAAATATTACAAACTAACTGTATATTTTTTCCAATTCTAGATATTACTATATAGACCTTAACAAAGAAAGAAGGAGAGAAAATATATGACAAATGAAATTAATACAAATGAAGCTAGGCTTAAGAGAAGAAATGAAAATAGCCTAGTAAGAAAAAACACGCCTAAAAATCAAAAGAAAAGCGGAGCTAGAGTTAATAAAACAACAGAGCATAGAGAGGTTAGAGAAGAAAGAACAAAGAAAAATGAAACAAGAAAATCAAATTCAAATAAAAGAAGTTTAGATTTTTCATTTAAAAAGTCTAATTTAAAAATAGCACCTTTAGGTGGACTTGGTGAAATTGGAAAAAATATTACGGTATTTGAATATGAGGATGAAATTGTAGTTATAGACTGTGGTTTAGAGTTTCCAGAAGATGACATGCTAGGTGTAGATTTAGTTATACCAGATGTAAGTTATTTAGTTAAAAACAAAGAAAAAGTAAAAGGTATAGTTATAACACACGGACATGAGGATCACATAGGAGCTATTCCTTATATTTTAAAACAAATAAATGTACCTATTTATGCAACAAGATTAACCATTGAACTAATAAAAAATAAACTAGAAGAACATCATCTTTTAAGAAGTGCAAAGTTAAATGTAGTAGAACAAGGACATACAGTTAATTTTGGAAAAATGAAAGCAGAATTTATAAGAAGTTCTCATAGTATTCCAGATGCTGTAATGATAGCAATGCATACTCCAGTAGGTGTAGTGCTTCATACAGGAGACTTTAAAGTAGATTATACACCAATAGATGATAAAATAATGGACCTAGGTAGAATTGCAGAACTTGGAAACAAAGGTGTACTTGCATTACTTTCAGATAGTACAAACTCAGAGAAAAAAGGATTTACTATGTCTGAAAGTAGCATAGGAGATGTATTTGATAGACTTTTCCAAGGAAACAAAAAAAGAATAGTAGTTGCTACATTTGCGTCAAATGTTCATAGGGTTCAACAAATTGTGAATTCAGCTGTTAAATATGGAAGAAAAGTAGCAATTTGCGGTAGAAGTATGATAAATATGATAGAAGCAGCTAGAAAACTTGGCTATATAGAAGTTCCAGATAATGTATTTATAGATATAGACATGATTAAAAACTATACAGATGAGCAACTAGTTATTATTACAACAGGAAGCCAAGGAGAGGCAATGTCTGCTCTTACAAGGATGGCAAATGGTGAGCATAAAAAAGTTACTTTAACACCAAACGATATGGTAATTATATCTGCAACACCAATTCCAGGAAATGAAAAAGGTGTTTCTAGAGTTATTAACGAATTAATGAAAATAGGAACAGAAGTTATATATAGCTCATTAGAAGCAATACATGTTTCAGGACATGCTTGCCAAGAAGAGCAAAAACTAATATTAGCATTAGCAAAACCTAAATACTTTATTCCAGTTCATGGTGAATATAGGCAACTAAAAGCACATATGGAAACTGCTAAACAAATAGGCATTGATCCTGAAAATATATTCATTTTAGAAAATGGTAGAGTACTTGAACTAAACGAAAATGAAGCTAAGTTTACAACAACAATTCCTTCTGGTAAAATTTTAGTAGATGGACTTGGAGTTGGAGATGTAGGAAATATAGTTTTAAGAGATAGACAACACTTATCACAAGATGGTTTAATAGTAATAGTTATGACAATGGATTCAAATACTGGAGAAGTAATATCTGGTCCAGATGTTGTTTCAAGAGGATTTGTTTATGTAAGAGAATCTGAAAACTTAATGGACGAAGTAAAGCAAGTAATTGCAGAAGAAGTTAGAAAATGCGAGGAGAATAGCATAAGAGATTGGAGTACAATTAAGTCTAATATTAAAGACACATTAAGAGACTATATATTTACAAAAACAAAGAGAAATCCAATGATTTTACCAATTATAATGGAAGTATAATTGGTAAAGAGGCTACTTAGGTAGTCTCTTTTCTTTTATGGAAGAAAAATTCTATAATTAATAAATTCTATTATTAAAGTTCTTCATTAAATTATTGCAGAATACGCAAAATTGCAGTATAATAGTACCATCGATTAAAAGAAAAGAGGAGTACATATGAATTATAAAGAATTAGCAGATTTAATATTTCCAAATGCGAAGCCAATTACTTATTATGAGGAGAAGTACCCAGCAAGAGACCTAAAAGAAGGTGCTGCTGTAGTTAGATTTGCTCCAAGTCCAACAGGGTTTGTTCATATAGGAGGGCTTTACCAAAGTATTATAAATAAGAAAATTGCGGACCAAACAGAAGGAGTATTTATATTAAGAGTAGAAGATACGGACCAAAAGAGACAAATAGAAAATGGTGTAGTACAAATAGTAGATTCGCTAAAAGATTTTGACATAATACCAGATGAAGGTATGACAGGAGAAAATTCAGAAAAAGGAATATATGGACCATATAAACAAAGCAATAGAAAAGAAATATATCAAGCATTTGCAAAATACTTAATAGAGCAGGGGAAAGCATATCCATGTTTTGCTAGTACAGAAGAACTAGAAGAAATGAGAAAAAAACAAGAAGAGGCTAAAATTAGACCAGGTTATTATGGAATATGGGCAAAATACAGAACATTATCAGTAGATGAAGCGGCAGAAAAAATAAAGGCAGGAGAACCATGGGTTATACGTTTTAAATCTATGGGACAAGAAGATAGAAAGATTAAGCATCATGACTTAATAAAAGGAAATATAGAATTCCCAGAAAATGACCAAGATATAGTTATAATAAAAGCAGATGGACTTCCAACATATCATTTCGCACATGCTGTAGATGACCATTTAATGAGAGTAACTCATGTAATTCGTGCAGATGAGTGGTTATCTTCTGTACCTTTACATTTAGAATTATTTAAATCATTAGGATTTAAAGCACCTAGATATGCACATACTGCATCTATTATGAAAGAAGAAGATGGAAAGAAACGTAAAATTAGTAAAAGAAAAGACCCAGAAGCAGCAGTTAGCTATTACCATGAAGAAGGAATACCATCACAAGCTGTTTATGAGTATTTGTTGAATATTGCAAATTCAAATTTTGAGGGTTGGAGAAAAGCAAACCCAGATAAAGACTTCTCAGAATTCAAGTTTGAATTAGGTAAAATGAGCGTAAGTGGTGCTGTATTTGATTTAGTAAAATTGTTGGATGTTTCAAAAAATGTTATATCTAAATATACTAAAGAAAGACTATATGAAGAAGTTCTAACATGGGCAAAAAGATATGATAAAGAGTTAGAAGAGATGCTAGAAGATAAGGATTATTCACTAAAGGTATTAGGAATAGAAAGAGGAAATGCTAAGCCTAGAAAAGATATTGCTAAATGGAGTGACGTAAAAGATAGTATTATATATATGTATGATAATAAATTTTTAAATTCTGAAATAGATTATCAATTTGGAAAAATTAATGATAAAGAGGAAATTAAAAAAATATTATCTTCATACATGGAAAAATATTTCAATATTGCAGATGACAAACAAACATGGTTTGATAAAATAAAAGACTTATCAGAAGAGTTTGGGTATGCAAGAGAAGTAAAAGAATATAAGCAAAATCCAGAGCAATATAAAGGGCATGTTGGAGATGTAAGTACAGTTTTAAGAGTTGCATTAACTGGTAGACAAAATACACCAGACTTATACGAAATAATGCAAGTTCTAGGGGAAGACAGTATAAAAGCAAGAATAAAATAAAAAATAAAAATGAAACAGACCAAAGGTTCTCTTGCGAGATTTTGGTCTGTTTTTTTGCTAACCCTAAATGGGTCAGAACTGGGTGAGACGAATAAGCTTACGCCGTGAATATCCCTGCCCAGACATATCGCAAATCGCCTGGAGATAGGGTTTAGGTGCATAGACCTTAACCGATACTCCGCTTACGATGGAAACAATTTTAACGTCGGGGAAGGTCTCCGATAGATTGCTGCTAAAAGAATCAGCTAACTCTTCGTTAGCGAACTCAATCCGTAAATCCTCGGTAGTTTTTTTTGCCTTGCTCTTCTTAGCCATAATGTCACACTCCACTGGGTTATTTGCTCAAATGAACAAACCGAGATAAAGTTCATTGAACATATTAATATTATAATATGAAAACGCTATTTAGTCAATGAAATTAACATAATATAATTTATAAAATATCTAAATATTCACTTATTTTGTTCCAAACTTCGTCAGAATATATTTTTCTTTCACTAGAAAATGGAAGAAAAGTAAAATCATGCATAGGATTTAGTTCTTCTTGCAATAATTTAACTTGACTATCTACTTTAGTAACGGCAATTTTGTCTGCTTTGTTTGCTATTATAATACAAGGCAAATTTGCATGTATTATATAATCATACATAATTTTATCATTAGCTCCAGGTAGGTGCCTAATATCAATTAAAAATACAACAAGAGCAATATTTTTGGACTTTTGCAAGTATTCATCTATAAAAGAATTTACTTTTAATTGTTCTTGCTTAGACATTTTACTATACCCATAACCAGGTAAATCTACAAAATAAAATTGGTTATCAATATTATAAAAATTAATTTGTCTAGTTTTTCCAGGTTCACTACTAGTTCTAGCCAATTTTTTTCTATTTACCATAGTATTAATAAATGAAGATTTACCTACATTAGACTTACCTACAAGTACAATTTGTGGTAAATTATTTTGAGGGTATTGTTTTGGGCTAACAGCAGATATTTCAAATTGTGGATTTTTTATATTCATATAGTTCACACATAATCAATAATAGTTTACTAATTGATTAATTCCTTTCTTTTTTATATAGAATAAGTTTTAAATATATAAAACTTAATTATTTATAATACTTATATATTAACACATGTGAATAGTTTTTTCAAATAAGAAAGAGTTATAAAAAATTGTGTTCTAATATTAAATTAAGTAGAAGAGGGGTATCTTGTATAAGAACCCCTCTCCTGAGTAACTCTTGTAAGTTTTTTGGTAACAGTTGTGTAAATTGTATAGAAAAGCTTACTAAACAATTTACAAGGTGTAAGTTAAATATCGCGAATAATTAGGTCTTCATTGTCAGGACCAATGCCTCGTTTAGTAGTGCCAACAGGTTTTTTCTTATTCAATTCGTACAATTCATCCAAATCTTTATGGTATGGAAAAATTACATGTGCGCGCCCGCTGATTTTAAGCCGAGACTCAATGTCCGTGATGCCAAAGTTCTTGAGTTTTTCAATTTCATCGAGAAGTACAAATGGGTCAATTACCACACCTGGACCAATAATACATGTGGTCTGCGGATATACAATTCCGCCAGGAACCAAGTGCAGAGCTAACTTTTTGCCGTTGCAAACTACGGTATGTCCGGCATTATTCCCGCCAGTAGCCCGTATAACGAGAGAGGCATCTTTAGCTTCTGCAGAGGCAATTTTACCTTTTCCTTCATCGCCCCACTTTGTTCCTATAACAACTGTTACGCATTTGTGCACTTTTTTTCACTCCTTTTGCACATATAGAAATGTTTAAGAGTTAACGAGTTACCATAAAAACTTACATATGCATTTTATCATAGATTTGTTATTAAATCAATTACTATCTAGCTTTTTATAAAAAAAGATAACGACAGAATATACAATTTTAAGCGTGACCTTTAAAGAAAAAATTGAATTATAGAGGTAAATATTTATATGAATTTGTAAAATAAAAGCAAATGTATTAACTAATAAAAAATAGTATATAAAATAAAAATGAGTTCTTTAATCCTAGAACTCATTTTTTACAAAATAATATTAAAATTACACAAATATTAAAAATCTATATAATAATATTCAAATTAAATTAATATTAATTATTTTTTACTTCTTTGGTACTAATTTTTCTGTACCACCCATGTAAGGCCATAGCACTTTTGGAATACTAACACTACCATCTTCGTTATAGTTGTTCTCTAATAAAGCAATTAACATACGAGGTGGAGCGACAACAGTATTATTTAGAGTGTGTGCGTAGTAATTTCCTTTTTCACCTTTAATTCTAATTCCTAGACGTCTTGATTGTGCATCTGTTAAGTTAGAGCAACTTCCAACTTCAAAATATTTCTTTTGTCTTGGACTCCATGCTTCAACATCACAGCTTTTTGCTTTTAAATCTGCTAAATCTCCACTGCAGCACTCTAAAGTACGTACAGGGATGTCCATACTTCTAAATAATTCTACTGTATATGACCATAATTTATCATACCAATTCCAGCTATCGTCTGGCTCACATACTACTATCATTTCTTGTTTCTCAAACTGATGTATACGGTATACACCACGTTCTTCGATACCATGTGCACCTTTTTCTTTTCTAAAACATGGTGAATAAGAAGTCATAGTATAAGGTACTTCGTTTTTTGGAAGTATTTGACCTTTAAATTTTCCTATCATTGAGTGCTCGCTTGTACCAATTAGGTATAAGTCTTCGCCTTCAATTTTATACATCATTGCGTCCATTTCTTCAAAGCTCATAACTCCATTTACAACATCACTTCTTATCATAAAAGGAGGTATGCAATATGTAAAGCCTTTATTTATCATAAAATCTCTAGCATATGCAAGCACAGCAGAGTGTAATCTAGCGACATCTCCAACAAGATAATAGAAGCCATTTCCTGCAACTCTACGTGCAGAGTCTAAGTCTATTCCTGCTAAAGACTCCATAATATCAGTATGATATGGAACCTCATAAGATGGAACAACTGGCTCTCCAAATTTTTCTACTTCTACGTTTTTGCTATCATCTTCGCCAATTGGAACAGAAGGATGCATTATATTAGGAATTTTCATCATTATTCCTTTTATTTCATCATTGTACTTTTCTTCAAGCTTTTCGTTTTCTTCAAGTTCTGCATTTATATCTTGAACTTGTTTTTTTATTTTTTCTGCCTCATCTTTTTTGTTTTCTTTCATTAAATTTCCTATTTGGTTACTTAATGAATTCCTTTTCATCCTAAGCTCGTCGCCTTTTAATTTTACTTGACGATTTTTATCGTCTAATTCTCTTACCTCGTCTACTAATGCAAGCTTATGATCTTGAAATTTTTTCTTTATATTTTCTTTTACGAGGTCTGGATTTTCACGAATTAATTTAATGTCTATCATTAGCATTACCCCTTTTCCTAAATAATGATAGTATTTTATCACAAAAATTAGTAATAATCAAGAATTTGCAATTTTTGCTAACTATTTCGTAAAATTAAATATTATAATTTAATTTTGGGTAAGCTTAAAAAATTATTAAATAATAGTAATTTTGTAAAAAATATAAGGTATGTTGCTTTTTATTTTGCCGTTTTTGTATAAATTAATAATATTGGAATATACTAGTAATACTAACATATTAAGGAATAATAAAGGGCTTTAGTATCAGCTTTAGAAATTTAATTCTGTGAGAGGAGAATAATAATGGAAGATAAATTTATAAAAGATGGTAAAAAAATTTCAGACAAAACAAATGAGCAAAGAGAAGTAGAGCTTGCCATTAGTATTTTAAAAACAAAAAGAGATTTAGCAGTTGCAAACCATAATTTTGAATTTGCAGAAAATGAACTAATAGATTATTACGCATATCAAATAAAAGCAAATAAGAGTAAGTTAGACTATTTAGTAAAGAAGGCAAAAGAAGAGGGAATAGTTTTAGATATGCTTAATGAAATATATTTAAGAAAAAATGAAGTAGTATAGTAATAATTGTCCAATAAACCTCATATTATTGAATAAAGAGGTGAGAGCTTTTGGACAATAATATCTTAATAACATTTGTAGTATGTATTATAGCTATTTTTATATTAGGAAAAATGTTTGCATGGCCGTTAAAAGGAATATTAAAATTAGTAGGAAATTCCATAGTAGGTGGAGTTATTATTTTTTTAATAAATTTGGTAGGAACAAGCTTTAATTTTCATATAGGGCTAAATATAATTACTGCATTAGTTGTTGGAATATTAGGAATACCAGGGGCTGCATTGCTAGTTATATTAACACTATTTCTAATTTAGAAATGAAAGCTAATAATAAAAAATAAAGTAAGTAAAATTCAAAGTATAAAGAATATAAAAAACAATAAAACTCTGCTATATAACTTAGCAGAGCTTTTGTTTATACAAGTTAAAAATAGTTTATGTTTAAACAGGGTTTACATGAATAATTGAAAGATATATGGCAGGAAGTTTATTAAGTTCTTTCTCCAAATTATCAGCGATTTCATGACTTTCAAATGTAGACATATTACCATCTAAATCAATAGAAATAGAAATTAAATATTGATAACCTACTGGTGTAGATGTAAAGTGCTTTGTTCCTTTAATTTCTTTGTATTTATTTACAATAATAAAAATTTCTTCCTTAGTTTTTTCATCAATTGCTTTATCCATTAAAACATTGTAACTTTCTAAAAATATTTTAACACCTGTTATACAAATCCATACAGAAATTCCAATACCTACAACACTATCAAACCAATAAATATTACATAAACTAAGCAAAACAGAAATAAGTGTAAAAGTAGTAATAATACAGTCATTTCTGTGGTCTTTCATATTAGCTTTTAATAATAAGCTGTTACTAATCTTATATAATCTGCGAGTATACAAAAACAAACAGAATTTAGTAACAATAGTTATAATACATACTAGTACTAACATCCATGAAAAATCAAACATACTTCCCATAATTAAATTAGTAACAGAGTCGTATAACAACTTAAATGCAACTGCTACCATGGAAATACTAATTAATAAAGAAAAAATATATTCTGCTTTACCATGACCAAAATTATGGTCATCATCTTGTGGAGCACTAGCAATTTTGCTACCTATTGAAGTCATTGCAGAAGAAAATATATCTCCCAAACTGTTTGCTGCATCTGCTATCATTGCTTGGCTATGTGAAAAAAGCCCTATTGCACCTTTTATAATTAATAAAAAAATATTTCCTAGTATTCCCATAACTCCAGCTTTTTTGGAGCTTTCATATCTGTTTTCCATAACTTGTACACCTCTTAAACAAATTTTAATATATAATTATTTTAATAAAATTAAATAGCCACAGAATATTTGTATATATTTTTTTGCTTTAATAGCAGTAAAATATATACAAAATACAAATAGTGTGGCTGATGTATTTAAATCCATGAACTGTAAAATAATATATTAAACTATTCTACAGTTACTGATTTTGCTAAGTTTCTAGGTTTATCTACGTCCAAGCCTTTATTTTTAGAAATGTAGTAAGATAGTAGTTGAAGCGGTATAACTGACAATATAGGCGATAAAAGGGCACTGGTATTTGGTATGTTAATTATATGTGTAAAATGGTTGGCAGGAAGTATTTGGTTTGTAATTATTAATGTTTTTGCACCACGAGTAATAACTTCTTGCACATTACTTAAAGATTTTTCTACCAATACAGGGTCTGTTATTATTCCTATAACAGTTACATTATTTTCTATTAATGCAATTGGTCCATGTTTTAATTCGCCAGCAGCATATGCCTCAGAGTGTATATAAGAAATTTCTTTTAGTTTTAATGAGCCTTCTAAAGCTACATTATAATCTGTTCCTCTTCCTAAAAAGAACATATCCTTTTCAGTATAAATTTTCTTAGCAAAATTTTCTATATCTTCTGTATTATCTAATATATTACTTATTTTAACAGGTAAGTCTAATATTTCTGACTTTAAATTTTCTAATACTTCATCTGTTTGGCTTTGTAATACCTCAGCAAAATATATGGCAAGTATTGCAAGCAAAACTACTTGAGATGAATATGCTTTTGTAGAAGCAACAGCAATTTCTGGACCTGCATGTGTATATATAGTATAATCTGCCTCACGTGTTATAGAACTACCTATAACGTTAGTAATAGCAAGCGTTGTGGCACTTTTCTTTTTAGAAAGTTTTAATGCTGCTATTGTGTCTGCTGTTTCACCAGATTGACTTATAAAAATACATAAAGTATTTTTATCTATTATAGGGTCTCTATATCTATACTCAGATGCAATATCTACAGTTACAGGAATATTGCAAAGTTTTTCTATAATAGTTTTACCAGTTAAACCAGCATGCATAGCTGTACCACAAGCTACTATATAAATTTTATTTATACTAGATAAAAACTCTTTAGAAAAGTTTAAATCTTCAAAATCACATTTTTCTCCTAATTTAAACCTAGAACCTATTGTTTCTCTAATTGCAGTAGGTTGCTCATATATTTCTTTTAACATATAATCTTCAAAACCATCTTTTTCTGCTGCACATGCATCCCACTCTATATTTTTTACAGCCTTGGTATGTTCTACTAAACTAGAATCATAAAATTTTACTTTATCGCTAAATATTTCAGCAAATTCATTATCATTAGGTAAATAAAATTCCCTTGTATATGTTAAAATAGCAGGAATATCTGAAGCAATAAAATTCTCTGACTTTCCTTTTCCTATTACTAAAGGGCTATCTTTTCTTACTGCTATAATTCTGTCTGGAAATTTATTAGAAACGACTCCAATAGCATAACTTCCTTTTAAATCATCAATTGCAGATTTTACAGCCCTTAAAAATGGATTTTCCCCTTTAATACCATTTTCATAATAATAATGAATTAAATTTGGTATTACCTCAGTATCTGTTTGAGATAAGAATTTGTAACCTTTACCCTCTAAAAAGCTTCTTAATTCTGTATAATTTTCAATAATACCATTATGAACAACTGCAAAAGAATTGCTATTATCAGTATGTGGATGGGAATTTTCTTTTGAAGGCTTCCCATGTGTTGCCCACCTAGTATGTGCAATTCCAATAGTACCATTTAAACTGTTTATACCATCTAAGTTATATAAATTTTTTACTCTACCTTTATCTTTTTTTACAGAAATTTTGTTATTGTCTAAAACTGCAATTCCAGCAGAGTCATAACCTCTATATTCCAAACTTAAAAGTCCATTAATTAATATAGGTGTAGCCTTTTGGCTTCCTATGTATCCAACAATTCCACACATAAAATACCTCCTAAAATATATTAAATTATTTTAAGAAAGCATTACAAATTAACATTACCCTATTAGATTTGTTACATTATATTACTATAATCTTTTCACTAATATTTAATGGCAGTAACATGCCATAGAGCCATCCGCCGAGTCTTTCGATAAGCCCTAACCTCGTCAACAGAAAAATGTCTGTCCAGGCGCTAAATAAAAAACTAACCTCCTTATGTAAAATATAGAAAATTTGTAAAGTTTCTAATGTTATTATATTACTATAAAATAATAATTGTGTCAAAGAAAATTAATATATATTAGATAATTGACAATAAATTCAAATATTGTTAAAATTAAGCCGTTAAGGGGGAAACACTATGGAAAATATAATAGGTATGCATAATCATAGAGTTGGAGCTAAAAATACATTAGCCGACTTTTTTGATGAGTGTTTAGAAGCTAATGTTTCTACTGTAGCTATTACAGACCACAAAACATTAAAAACATATATAGAGGAATTTCCAAAATTAACAGCAGAGGAAAGAAAAAGATTTAAAGACATAAAAATTATTATAGGATTGGAAATGACAGGTATGTATGAATATACAAATATTGCTGGACAAAAACATAAAATACCTGTAGATGTTTTAGGATATAATTTAGATTTAAGTAAGCATGAATTATTAGATAAATTAGTAGCACAAAACTATGTATTTACAGATGACCCAGAGTTTCAAAAGAAAGAGCTAGAAAGATTAATTTCAGTAGCTAAATCATTGGGATTTAGAGCAGATTATGATAATATGCACATTTCAGAAGAAGAAAAATTGGCAGCGCGTATATTAAGCTATGGATTAACCTCGCCAGAATATAAAGATTACAATTTAAGCAAAGGACTATTGCCAGAATTAGTAGTAAACCCTAGAGCATTTTTTAATCGTTATTGTAAAAATCAGGATTCTGCATTTTATTTAGACCAATCTGGATTTAATCCAGATATACAAACTGTTATAGATATTATTCATAAATGTGGAGGAGATGTAGTATTTCCTCATACAGCAGCATATCATCCTAAGGCAGGTAATGATGAACAAATAAGGCAGGCATGGGAAGATAGTAAAAAATTTACTGAAGATTTTGTTAAAGAATTTGGTTCACAATTAAAGGGAATTGAAGTTATACATCCATCTTATTTAGGAAATGAACAATTCGAGAGCTTTTTAAGAAATATAGCTAAACAAAACAATTTATATGTAACAGGTGGTACAGATTATCATCAACCAGGCGAAAAAATTGCACAAGATGTTAATGGAAAAGAAATAACTACAGATAGACTTCCAGATGTAGAAAAATGGGTAAAAACATATTCAATTAATGATATTGAAAAAACTGTTGAAAATATGAATAAGGAGGAAAGATAATGTTAAAAAATGATTATTATACTATTCCAATTGATAAACATACATTTTTTAAAATATTAGAAGATATAGGATTAGAAAATTTTGAAGTTAAATTATATACTACTATATCTTACGATAAAGAGAATATGGAATTTTCAAGTGCCGATTTTCAATACCAATTTTTAGAGTTAAAAGAAATAAAAAGTAGTAACAATGTAGAAAGATATATTAATTATACACATTATTATCCAGAAAATGAGACATACCATAATATGGAAAAAACATATAAAGTAGAAATAGATAATATAGACAATATGCAAAATATATTAAGCTCAATTGGTTTTAAAGCTTTAAGTAAACAGATAATTAGAGAAATGAAAATAGAAGTTTTAGAAAAATACTATATGGCTTTAAAAGAGTGTGATAACACTGCATATTCTATAGAATTTCAAACTATAGATAACCATTATATAACAAAAGAAAACTATGAGGAATTAACTCAATTTTTAAAAAAATATAATATAAATCATGTAGAAAATGTTTTTTAGGAGATAAAATGGCTATTAAAATTTTAGAAAAATTTATTCTTGGAAAGAAAAATAATCCAGATTTGTGTGAAGATGGTTTAGTAATAATAAACAATTATATTTCTATTATTGATGGAGTTACTTCTAAGGGAAATATATTGTGGAATAATAAGCCTAGTGGTGTATATGCAAAAGAAATATTAACTGAAGCTATTAAAAATATGTCAGATAATTTAACAGCAGAAGAAGCAATAAATTATTTAAACTTAGAAATTGAAAAAGAATATGAAAAACATAATATTTACGAATATGTAAAAGAAAATCCAGAAGAGAGAATTCAGGCAAATTTAGTTATATTTAGCATAAAAAGAAATGAAATCTGGGCTTTTGGAGATTGCCAAATGTTAATTAATAATAAATATTTCCATGAAGAAAAGAAAATAGATAAAATATTATCAGATGTTAGAAGTTTATTTGTAGATTTAGAACTAAAAAATGGAAAAACTATAGAAGAACTTAGAAGAGAAGATTCAGGAAGAGAATACATATTACCTTTACTAAAGCAAAGTATAAAATATAATAATAGTATAGGAGAATATGGCTACAATGTTTTAGATGGTTTTAAAATAATTACTGAGAGAGTAACTAAAATTAGTGTAAATAAAAAAGATATAGTAATATTAGCAAGTGACGGTTACCCAATATTAATGAATACATTAAAAGAAAGTGAGGAAAAACTAGAAGAAATACTAAATAAAGACCCTTTACTTGTAAATATGTATAAGTCAACTAAAGGATTACAAGAAGGAAATGTATCATATGATGATAGAGCATATATAAAATTTATTATAGAATAAATAGCTTTTGATTTTAATAAGCATAGTTTATTAAAATCAGAAGTTTTTTTATATTGTAAAGTAATTATTCAGTCCATTTAAGACAAAAAACTTGTAATATAGCAATGTTTAACACTTTAAAAGTGCTAAACATTTATATTGTAAACTTGTTACTCCTGTTGTAAATATTGATTTTTAGGGCTTTTTGTGGTAAAATATAAAAGTATTTTATATGAGGTAAAAATAATGTTTGATATAGAAGAAGAACTAAAAAAATTGCCTAGCAAACCTGGTGTTTATATAATGCATGACAAAAATGATAAAATTATTTATGTTGGTAAAGCAGTCTCATTAAAAAATAGGGTAAGGCAATATTTTAGAAAAAACAACAAAACAAAAAGAATAGAGAATATGGTTTCATTGATAGACCATTTTGAATATATAGTAACAGACAATGAGGCAGAAGCTTTAATATTAGAGTGTAATCTAATAAAAAAGAATATGCCTAAATTTAACGTACTTTTAAAAGATGATAAAACATACCCATATATAAAAGTAAATATTAAATCAGATTATCCAGATGTATATATAACAAGAAGAATATTAAATGATGGAGCAAAATATTTTGGACCATATGCAAATGCAGGTAGTGCAAAAGAAATGGTAGATTTTATAAAAACAAAATTTAAAATTAGGCAATGTAAAACTTTTAAATATAAAGACAGACCGTGTTTAAACTATCATATAAAAAAATGTATGGCACCATGTATGGGGTATATAAGCAAAGAAGAATACAGAGAGCAAATAAACCAAATTATAGATTTATTAGATGGAAAAACAGATAAAATTATAAAACAGTTAAAACAAGAAATGGAAGAAGCTTCTGAGAAATATGAGTACGAAAAAGCAGCATATATTAGAGATAAAATTTTAGCAATAGAAAATATAAGTAAAAGGCAAAAAGTTTCTAATTTAACTGAGAACGATATAGATGTAATAGGAATAGCGAAAAGTAGCTATCAGGTTTGCGTAGAAATGTTTTTTATAAGAAACAGCAAAATGATAGGAAGAAAACATTATTTTTTAGCAAATATGCAGGATGAGGAAGATAGCGAAATTTTATCAAGTTTTATTAAGCAATATTATATAAATAGTCCAATTTTGCCACATAAAATTATGATAAAAGAAAATATAGAAGATAAAGAAATAATAGAAAAATCTTTAAGCGAAAGAATAGGAAGAAAAGTAGAAATAAAAGCACCTCAAAAGGGCGAAAAATTAAGATTAGTAGAAATGGCAGAAAATAATGCTAAAATAACTCTCGAAAATAAAGAAAAAGATAAAACATTAATACTTACTGAGTTAAAGCAAGTTTTAAATATGGAAAAGATACCTAGAAAAATCGAGTGTTTCGATATTTCAAACATATCTGGAACAAATGTAGTAGCAGGTATGTGTGTTATGCAAGATGGTATAATTAAAAAGAACTTATCAAGAAGATTTAAAATAAAAACTGTAATAGGTCAAGATGACCCAGCTTGCATGAAGGAAGTTGTAACAAGAAGACTTAAACACTCTATAGAAAATCCAAATGGCGGTTTTGGAGCTTTACCAGATGTTATTTTTGCAGATGGTGGAATTACACAAATAAGAGCAATAAAACAGGCAATACAAGGTGTGGAAATGTGGATAAAAGAAGAAAAAAATAGTACTATAAAATTAAATATACCAGTTTTTGGTATGGTTAAAGATGATACACACTCAACTAGGGCATTAATAGATGAGGCAAGAAATGAAATTCCATTATCAGAAAAACTTATGAATTTAATTACAAATTTTCAAGATGAAGTTCATAATACTGCAATAAGTTATCACAGAAAATTAAGAGACAAAGAAATTACTAAATCTGAACTTGACGAGATAAGTGGTATAGGAGAAGCAAAGAAAAAGGAACTTTTAAAACATTTTGGAAGTATAAAGAAAATAAAAGAGGCAGATATAGAAGAAATTGCAACATTAAAGGGAATAAATACAGAATTAGCTAAAAAAATAAAAGATAAGCTAAATTAATAGGCTAATATGTAATACGGTTTTATGCATAAAAATAGTTATAGTCTCATATATAATAATAAGCAAATAAAAATGGGTAATTTTGCTTGATAATTATTATAGGGGGAATTTAATTATGGAGTATGCAAAAGATGTTTTTTTTAATTTAAAATGTGAAAGTACACGAAAGGTACATAGGACAAACCTAATAACAAGAGGAATTTTAAAAGCTAAAAGGCATAAAGTAATAATTTCAATAATTATTTTAACAGCATTAATGATATGTCTAGACTGTTTTTTAATAGCAAACTTTGTAAATGTACTAAGTAGTTTATAAATATAGCTAAAATTTGGAAATATAAATTAAACAAATATACTTTAAGTGTAGAGCATTAATGAAATAAAAAAGCAAAATATTTTTAATAGATGCAACTTAAGAATATTAAAATTTTATAAAAGGAGAAAAGCTAGTTTAACTCTAGTGAAAATGAATTATGGAAGTAGCAAAAAATTGGAAAGATTACGAAATATTAGATATGGCAAATGGGGAGAAATTAGAAAGATGGGGAAATATATATTTAATTAGACCAGACCCACAAATAATATGGAAAAACAAAACATACCCTAATAAATGGAAAATGGCAAATGCTAGGTATAGCAGAAGTTCTACTGGAGGGGGAAGCTGGAATTATTTAAAAAAATTACCAGATAATTGGCAAGTAAAATATAAAGATTTAACATTTAATATAAAACCTATGGGATTTAAACATACTGGTTTATTTCCGGAGCAAGCAGTAAACTGGGACTGGATGATTAATAAAATAAGAAATGCTAATAGAGAAATAAAGGTATTAAACTTATTTGCATATACTGGTGGTGCAACAGTGGCTTGTAGTTATGCAGGTGCTTCTGTATGCCATGTAGATAGCTCAAAAGGTATGGTAGCATGGGCAAAAGAAAATATAGTTTCATCAGGTTTAAAAGAAAGACCTGTTAGATTTATAGTAGATGATGTTGTTAAATTTGTTAATAGAGAAATAAGAAGGGGAAATAAATATGATGCTATTATAATGGACCCACCTTCATATGGTAGAGGAACAAATGGAGAGGTTTGGAAATTTGAGGAAAACATTGGAGACTTAGTAGAGCTTTGTACAAAAGTTTTATCAGATAAACCACTATTCTTTTTAATAAATTCATATACAACTGGAATATCTAGTATGGTATTAGAAAACATATTAAGATTATCAATAAATAAGAAGGAAAAATTAAGTTGCGGAGAGATTGGAATTCCTATGGCAGAATCAAGCTTAATTTTACCATGTGGAATTTATGCAAGATATGAAGGAGAATAGTTACTTAAATTGGATATGAAAAATATAATAAATATTGATAGTAATAATATAAGGAGAAAAAATTGAACAAGCTTAAAGTAATATATGAGGACAATCATATAATTGTAGTAGAAAAACCTGTAAATATACCATCTCAAGGAGATAAAACAGGGGATGTAGATATGCTTACAATTATAAAAGAATATTTAAAAGAAAAGTATAATAAACCAGGAAATGTGTATCTTGGTTTGGTACATAGGTTAGATAGACCAGTTGGTGGAGTAATGGTATTTGCTAAAACTTCAAAAGCAGCTGCAAGACTAAGTGAGCAAGTAAGAGAAAAGGTATTTCAAAAAACATATTTAGTTATAGCAAACGGAAAATTTGAAGAAGAGAAGCGGAACATTTGAAGATTACTTAATAAAAAATGAAAAAAATAATATAAGTAAAGTAACAAATGACAGTAAGAAAGGAAAACTTGCTAGTTTAGATTATGAAGTTCTAAAATATAATGAAGAATTAAACCTTTCAGTGGCAAAAATAAATTTACATACAGGAAGACACCATCAGATAAGAGTTCAGTTATCTAGCAGAAACCATAGTATATATGGAGACCAAAAATATGGTGGAAGAGGTCATGGTAAACAAATAGCGCTTTGGGCATATAAATTAAAAATTGTTCATCCTACAACTAAAAAAGAAATGGAGTTTAAATCAGTACCAGAAAAAATAGGCAGTTGGAAAATTTTAGAAGATATAGACTTGTAGAAAAATGGCAAAATACTTACATTACAGTTAGTTTGATGTAGAATTATAAAACAAAGATAATATAGAATAAAAAAATAATAAGTAAAAATGAATTTACAAAAACTATTTAAAATTATATGAAAGCTAAAAAATAGGTTTTTCATATAATTTTTTTGCGTTTTTATATAACTTATATGGAGAATAAAGTTGAAAGATGTATTATTATGTCAGAGCAAATGAGGTGAGCAAATGATAGATAAATTTTGCGACTATATAACAAAAAAGATTAAAGAAAAAAATCCAGATATGGACGAAGAAAGAACATTAGTTGTAGATTTTGGAGTAAGACTAATATTTGGAGAACTACCTAAAATTTTATTATTATTCATAATTGGATTTGCATTAGGAATAGGGTGGTATACCTTACTAGCATTTTTGTTATTATGTCCATACAGAAGCTTCACAGGAGGATTTCATTTAAAAACTCATTTGGGTTGTATGTTATGTACTGTAATTTTATATTGTGGACCAGTAATTTTAGCTAAATATGTAACCATAGAACCACAATATGTAAAGTATATAGTTACATCAATTATAGGAGTAATTGGAATAGCATTAATTTTAAAATATGCTCCAGCAGATACAGAAGCAATACCTATAATTAGTAAAAAAGAAAGAAAACGCAAAAAGATAAGTGGAATTGTATCTTTATTAATATTACTTACAATAATAGTTTTGGTACCAAATAAAATTATTTCAAACATGTTAATTTATGGGGTAATTTTACAAACTTTAACTATTACAAAAACAGCATATAAACTTACAAATAATAAATATGGACATGAAGAATACGAAAAGGAGCAGGAAATAGCTGCATAATAATTGATAATAAACATTGCCGGCAGATGTTTTATTATAGATAATTTTTTAAGGAGGAAAGAAACATGTTAAAAATGTTAGCTAAAATTGCAGAAAAATATGCAAAATCTACAAACACAGCATGCTGGATATTAGGAATATTACATCAACCAAAAATGCCAGCATCATTAATAAAAAAAGATTAGAAATTAATTCCTTAATAAAAATATTTTTTCGACAAAAGCCTCTTTTATAAAATATAAAAGAGGCTTTAATAAATTTAGTATATTAAAAATCAATGTTATATATAAATTTCAAGTTGTTGTATAAAATATTCGGAATTTTTAGTAGTAAATAAATTTAAATTATTATTTCTTTTTAATATTTTTCTTACTTCATATAATCCAAGTCCATGGTTTTCTTTATCACCTTTAGATGTGTAGTTCTTCTCATAAATTTTATCTAAATCCACATTTTTGTTTTTATAAGTATTTTCTACTATAACTAGTAATCTTTTTCTTCTAACTTCTTTTCTAAAAAATACATTTATTTCTTTTTTATCACACTCTTTTGCAGCTTCAATAGCATTATCTAATAAAATACCAAACATCCTTACAAATTCATATATTTTCATATGTTCTTCAATTTCATTTAAGTTTAAGAAAGATTCTATGTTCATTTTTACATTATTTTCATTAGCTCTATAATATTTAGAAGATAGAGTATTGTAAATAGCAGGATTATTAATTACATTTGGATCTAACGAAGATAATGTTACT
The DNA here is from genome assembly GCA_905215615.1 of uncultured bacterium. Classification (GTDB taxonomy): domain Bacteria; phylum Bacillota; class Clostridia; order TANB77; family CAG-508; genus CAG-273. The sequence continues at coordinate 25,011 of CAJMQM010000002.1, forward strand.
ACAATTTTACAATCTTCTAACAAATCTTTATAATATTTTTGTAATCCATCTATATCTTTTCTATCTATGTAACCACCAATACTTTGAATTATGTTATTAAAATCATGTTTAAAAGTTCTTAAATTATCATGCATATCTTTTAATTCTTTATTATGCCATTTTTCTACTTCTAAATCTCTAGTTTTAGTTTCTAATTTTGTTACATTTAACATTGAGTATAAGCTTAAGAAAAAATAACCTGCTAAACCTATTATACTTATTAAAGTTATAATAACTGGCAATGTATCACTATAATAGCTAATTAAATATAATTGTGTACCAATTACACATAAACCTAGAATTGCAGTTACAATAAATAAAATTTTGTTTTTCCTACTTAAAATGTCTAGATTAATATTAAACTTTACATATTTTATTAGTCTATAAATTAAATATAATATTAGGTATATAGACAAAGTTGATATAAATCTATAAACTGGAATATTCATTAAACTATTATAGTCCAAATTAAATATTTTTAAATAGAACTTAAACATAAATAATTCTAAAACAGACATAATAAATATTGGTATGAATATTGAAAATAAAGCTTTAACAAGACTAGTTTTAAATATAACGATAATCAAAATTAACATGTAAATCATATTTAAAATTGTGCCTAATGGGTCTGGTAAGAAAATTCTTAACATAAAAGCTACAAGCGATAATGCTACTACATATATTATTTTGCTACGCTTACAAGTTTTAATATTTAGTAATGTAGTAAATAAACACATATTAACATATGCTTCAATAAAACATAAGAAAAATCCACTTATGTTTATTAATAATTCATTTGGTGTGCTTATTGAATTCCAAATTGTTTGAAAAATGTTCATTTTTGAAAACCTCCATAAAATTGTTTTTATATTTTGGACCTATATAACATTTATTTTCTTGGCTGTTATTAAGGTATATAGTATTTGTTTTTACATTAATATCTGTTATTTTGTCTGTATTAACAATATAAGATTTATGACATCTTATAAAATTTTTAGGTAAGTTTGTAGAAATTTTAAGGAAAGAACTGTAAGTATCATAATCTCTAGTGTCTGTATGAAAAATAATTTTCATACCTTCCTTTTTTATATATTGTATAGTGTCTTGCTTAATAATTGTTTTATTATTATCAAGCCTTATATAACTGCTAATGTTACCATGAATATCATCTAATAATCTTATAATAGTATCTTCCAGCCTTTCAGAAGTAAGTGGTTTAGGTAAATAATCAAAAGTTTTATATTTATAAGCTACCAAACCATATTCTAAATGTGCTGTAGAAAATATAATATAAATATTTTTATCTTTTTTTCTAATTTGTTCAGCAACGTCTAATCCTGATATATTCGATTTTAAATCAATATCAAGTATTAAAACATTTGGAGAATTTTCATCTAAATATTTTATTAAGTCATTTGGATTAGTTGTTTTATATGAAATGCAAGCTTCAATGTCATGTTTTATGAAAATAGACTCCAAAAGCTTGGATAATCTATCTAAAATTATAGAATTATCATCACATAAAGCAAAATTCAACATATATTTACCCCCATCTATTTATAATAAGTACATATAAATTAGACACAAAAAAATAAAGATATAATTATATAAAAATAATTTCCAATAATATCCAGTGACTATTTTACTATAATCTAAAATTTAAATCTTGTCAAGAAAATTATTAAAATAAATATAAAAAAATGTCGAAACGTGGCAACTATTGAAAAACGTGGACAAAATAAAAAGAAAAAGCAAAAAATAAGTAAAAAAGTTCCTATTTTATTGCTTGATTTATAAAATTTTTTATAAAAAAATAAGGCAAATATTTAATATAAACTAAAAGGTAAAAATTTACAAAATGCTAATAATACAGAATAAATTTTTAAGTATAAAAGATATTTTTAGCTTATTACAAACACACAACTATAAAAAATAGTTATTTTTTTACTACATATTTCATAACATTAAATAAAACAAAATTATAAATATGTTGGGGGTTATGATGAAACAAAAAAATATGAGATTATTTATAATGGTTGCAACATGTTTTATATTTATTTTTACATTTGCAGTAGCTAATGAAAATAAATTAAAAACAGTTGAAACAAGTGCAAGTACAGCATTAAGCAATGAAAAAATAGGTTGGGGAATAAAAAGAAACGATAACCATGAGCAACCAGATTTAGGAACAAAAAACAAAATGATAATAGATAAACTTAATGGAATAGCTATGGGCAACAAGGAAAAGCCATATGTATATTTAACATTTGACGGAGGTTATGAAGCAGGTTATACAGAAAAAATATTAGATGTGTTAAAGCAAAATGATGTAAAGGCTACTTTTTTTATCACAGGTCATTATCTAAATACTAAACCAGACTTAGTAAAAAGGATGATAGATGAAGGACATATAATAGGAAATCATACAGTAAATCATAAAAGTATGCCAGATATAGATAACGAAACAATAAAAAAAGAAGTAATGGATTTACACACAGCTGTATATGAAAAGTTTGGCTATGAAATGAAATATATTAGACCACCAAAAGGTGAATATAGTGAAAGAACAATTGATTATACAAACAGTTTAGGTTACAAAACTGTTATGTGGTCTTTTGCATATGATGATTGGGATGAAAACAGACAAGATAGAGAAGAATATGGCAAAAAGAAAATTTTAGATAATGTGCATAATGGGGAAATTATGTTATTACACTCTACTTCAAAAGATAATAGTAATATATTAGATTATTGCATAAAAGAAATAAAAAATATGGGGTATGAATTTAAGAGTTTAGATGAATTTGAAGGCTAGAGATATATAATATAAAAGTTTAATAGAAGCTGCAACCTAGATAATATGGAAAAAATCTAAAATATGTAACTTTAAATTAACGAGAGGGAAAGGAATTTTATATGAAAAGAAACAAAAAAAAGAGTGTAAGTAAATTAGATAAATTATTAGAATTACCAGATGAATTAATTTCTAATGAACCAAAGATAACTATAATATCTTTTAATAAATGCTTAATTGAAAATTATAAATCTATACTTGAATATCAAGAGTTTTACATCAGGCTAAGTACTTACATAGGAATTATAAATATAAATGGTTTTAATATGAAGTTAAATGAAATGACAAATGATGATTTATTAATAGAAGGAAAAATTGAGAGTATAGATTTTGAAAGTACAGTAGAAAACGAGGGGGAATAGTTTTGCAATTAAAAGTATTACTAGGTTATATTTCAGGTTATGTAGAGATAAAAGTAGAAGGGTATTTTATAGAAAAATTTATTAATAATTGTTTAAAAAATAATATTTTTCTATGGAATATAAAAAGAAGCAAATCTACTATTATGATGTGTAATATTAGAATAGTAGATTTAAAAAAAATAAAACCAATATTAAAGAAAACAAAATGCAGAATAAGAATAGAGAAAAAAAGAGGACTACCTTTTATCTTTAATAAATATAAAAAAAGAAAAATTTTTGCATTGTTAATACTATTAATTGCATTAATAATTATTGCATTATCTAATTTTGTATGGAATATAGAAATAGAAGGAACAGAAAACATAGAAAGCTCAGAAATAATTAAAACTTTAGAAGATGAAGGTCTATATATAGGAAAATTTAAGCCTAGTTTAAATTCTAAAGAAATTATAAACAAGTTAAGGCTTGACAGAGATGATATCGCATGGGTTGGTATTGAGCTAAAAGGAACAAATGCAATAGTTAAAATAGTGGAAGCCGAAGAAAAGCCAGAAATAATAGATGAAGAAGAATATTGTAATATTGTTGCAACAAAAGATGGGGTTATTTCAAAAATAATGGCTCAAAATGGTACACCCCTAGTAAAAGAAGGTGACTTAGTAAAGAAAGGTACTATATTAATAGGAGGATGGCTTGAAGGAAAATATACAGGAACTAGGTATGTGCACTCAAATGGGCAAGTTGAGGCAAAAGTTTGGTATACACAAAAAGAAAGAGTATATTTAAAAGAAGCAAAAAAAGAAGAAACTGGGCAGGTTGAAAATAAATATTCCGTAAATATAAATAATTTTAAAATAAATTTTAATAAAAGGGTTTCAAAATTTAAAAATTATGATACAATAAAAGAGACAAAAAAATTAAAGTTATTTTCTAATTTTTATTTACCAATAGAAATAGTAAAAACAACTTACAAAGAGTACAACAATACAGAAATAGTACATACTATTGAAGAAGCTAAAACAATTGGTATTGAAAGGGCAAAAGATAAATTAAATGTGCAAATAGAAAATACTAGCAACATAACTGATGAACAAATTAATGTAAGTGAAGGAGCAGAATTTGTTGATGTAGAAGTTACTTATGAGGTCAAGGAAAATATAGGGACAAAAGAAAAGATAGTATTTTGAAAGGAAGAGTGCATATGGAAGAAAGAAGTTTAAGAGTATACAATTCAGAGAGAACATTTTTTAATAAAATAGCTAATGGATTAACAAAAATGTTAATTCCAACTAAAATAGGAATAAATGGTTTCCTAATATCAATAAAAAGAACTAACATTTTAAAGGCATACGAAGAAGTAAAGAAAAATGCAAATATAGCAGATGAAGACAAAAAAGAAATGTTAGATAAAAAATATGAAGATATGTATGCTTTATATTTAGAATCAATAGATAAATACATAATGGATTCTATTTATAAAAAAGTAAAAACAGATACAGCAAGCGATTTCGAAAAAAATGCTTTGTCAAATTATTATAATATAATCCAATTAAAAGATAATGATTATACAGAATTCAAATATAAAAAGCAAATATATTTGTTGGGCTTAGACTATGACAATATAGAATCACATGGAAAAAATCAAACAATAGAAAGATATAGAGCTTTTTATGGAAGTGAAATGGAAACATTATATAAAGGGCTTTTAAAACACTATTCTATAAAATTATCAGATAATTTAACAGCAGGAGATAGAGATATTGTTTACAATAAAATATTTAACACATTAGCAGACTATGTAGAAAATATTTTACCAATAAAAATGCAAGAAGATGGGGAAAAATATAAAGAAGTTGTAGAAGAATACAATAATTTCGATAAATTTACAATTGGTAAGCTTGACCAAAATGATGTAATAGAAAAGAATTTAATTCTAATAGGAATTAGTAGAAAATTATTTACACATAGTCTACCTTTAGTAGTTGCAGAACGTTGCTATATTAAATTACTAAAAGATGCTAGAAACTTAATTGTAGATACAAAAATATTAAGAAAAAAAGAAAAAGCATATTCATTGTTAATTAATATAATAGAGGAATATAACTTAAGAGTATTATTAACAAAAATTTACTGGGACAAGCCAGAACTAAGAGAAGAATATAAAGAGTTTTCTAAGAAATTTAAAGAAGTAGATAAACTAAAAAATACAAATAAAGAAGAATATTTAAAACAAAAACAAATTTTATTCTTAAAAGCAGACTTAAATAAAGTTTATCAAAATGAAAATCGTTACTATAAAATTATAAAATTCTATAAAGACAAGCTTGTAGAATTAGGAGCCATGAGAAAATTAAGAAATGGCTGTATGTCATATGGCTATTATGTAAAAGCAGATAAAAAATTAAAAAAAGTTGTTAATAAATAGGGGGCACTTATGAGAATTACATCTGAAATAATTCTTAAAGGAGTAAAAGAAAAAGATAGTCACGAAGATTTAATTGACAGGATTGTAACAAAATGTTTTGAAGTAGAAAACTTAGATGAAAATAAAGTATACATTTCAATAACATTAACAACCCCAGAAGAAATAAGAGAAATAAATAAGCAATATAGAAATATAGACAAAGAAACAGACGTACTATCTTTTCCCATTTTTGAAAAGAAAGATATAGACATGCTTAGAAAAAATGGAGAAATTGTGGACGAAGATGCACCACAAGAAGTTTTAGGAGATATTGTAATATCTGTAAAAAGGGTAGAAGAACAAGCAAAAGAATATGGACATAGTGTTGAAAGAGAACTTGCATATATGATAGTACATGGTTTTTACCATTTAATGGGGTATGACCACATAGAAGAAGCAGATAAAAAAATTATGAGAGAAAAAGAGGAAAACGTTTTAAAAAGTTTAGATATAGTTAGATAAAGGAATGGTCATTTAATATGAAGAAAGACAATAACGAAAAAAAAGAAACTAAAAAAAACTCAAAAGAAACAATTAACTCAGATAAAAGAATAAAAAATAGTGGATTTATAGATGCTTGGAAAAACGCTATAAATGGTATTATTTATGCAACAACTACACAAAGCAATATTAAGAAACAACTTATTATTGCTGTTGTAGTTGTTGTTATTAGTTTATTTTTTAATTTATCAAAAGCAGAATTTTTATGTTTCTTATTTACTATAATATTAATTTTATTTGCAGAAATGACTAATACTGCAATAGAAACAGTAGTAGACTTATGCACAGAAGTGTATCATCCAAAAGCAAAAATTGCTAAAGATGTTGCAGCAGGAGGAGTTGTTATAACTGCTATAAATGCAGTAATTGTAGCATATTTCTTATTTTTCGACAAAATAAGTGAAATGGGAATTGCCTTTATACAAAATGTGGCGTCATCACCTCAGCATTTGGCATTTTCTGTAGTAATGATTGTAATTATAGCAGTTTTAGCATTGATAGCATTTTCTAGAACTAACAAGCATAAAATATTTAATGAAAAATTTATACCAAGTGGGCATGCAACTATTGCTTTTGCAGCAAATACTATAATATGGATTTCTACAAGAAATCCAGTAATACTAGTATTATCACTTGTAATGGCAATATTAATAGCAGAAAGCAGAATACAAGCAAAAGAGCATAAACTTTCTGAGGTAGTCTTTAGTGGATGCTTAGGAACAATATTAGTATTAGTTTTATATGGTATAGCTAGGTTATTTATTATATAAATAATGTCCATGTGGTAATGCAAACACTTTTGAAAGGAGAAAGTATAATATTTATATTATACAATATAAAAATATGAGAAATACAAATCAAAAAGGTGGATTAAAAATTTTAATAGGAATTTTAATAGTTTTAATTCTTGCAGCAGGAGCACTTTTAGTAATGAAATACTTACAAAGTAACCAAACTGAAAAAACTTCAAATGAAAATGTAGATGGAACTGAAGCGCAAGAGGAAGGAGAAAAGCCTGTTACATTTTCAGGAACAGATAGACCAATTGCAATTATGATAGACAACCATAAAAATGCTATGCCACAAGCCAATCTTTCAGAAGCAGAATTAGTTTATGAAATTATAGTAGAATATGGCGAAACTAGGTTAATGGCAATATATAAAGGTGATGATTTAGACAAAATAGGTCCAATAAGAAGTGCTAGACATTATTTTGTAGACTATGCTTTAGAAAATGATGCTATATATGTACATTATGGAGAAAGCCCACAAGCAGAAGAAGCAATAAAAAAATATTTTGTACCAGACATAAATGGAATAAATGAAAGCGAAGACTATTTCTGGAGAACTAGCGACAGATATGCACCACACAATGTTGTAACAAGTACAAAAAGTATATTAAAAATAGCAGAAGAAAAAGGTTATAGAACAACCTCAAATGAAGATAGTGTACTAAATTATGTTGTAGATGAAGTAAACCTTGAGGAAGGACAAAATGCACAAAGTATTACTATTCCTTATTCAGAATATAATACTGTAAGTTATGAATATGATAGTGAAAATAAAAATTATGTAAGATATTCAAGAGATGTTAAACAAGTAGATTGGGACACAAAAGAACCAGTAACTGTTAAAAATATAATAATAGCTAAAGTAGAAAATAGTACTTTAAATGATGGAGCAGATAAAGACAGGCAAACAATAGATAACATAGGAACTTTAGAAGGTTATTATATAACTAATGGTAAAGCAATACCAATAACATGTGAAAAAGAATCTGTTACATCAAAAACAATTTACAAAGACCTAAATGGTAATGAAATAAAAGTAAATGATGGAAACACATTTATACAAATGTGTCCAGACGATTCAAATATAGTAATTGAATAAATTTAAGAAAGGAGATATGATGTATTTATTTATAAAAAGTGAATAGATACATCATAAAAAATATATATGAGTTGTGTAGACGAAAAAATAGTAGAAGAAACAAATAAAATATTAGAAGAATATAAACCGGAAAAAGATAATTTAATACCAATATTAAACGATATACAAGTTAAATTTGGCTATATACCTAAAAAGTCTCAAATAGAAATTTCTAAATATTTAGGTATTCCTATGGCAGAGATTTTTGGAGTAATAACATTTTATTCAAGATTTTCATTAGAACCAAAAGGAAAATACAACATATCTGTATGTCTTGGTACAGCTTGCTTTGTAAAAGGTTCGCAAGCAATATTTGATAGACTAAAAGAAAGACTAAAATTAGAAGATGGTCAAACAAGTGAAGATGGAAAATTTTCAATAGACACAACTAGGTGTGTAGGTGCATGCGGAATAGCACCAGTTTTTACAGTAAATAATGAGGTATATGGGCATGCAACAGTAAAAAAACTAGATGAAGTATTAGATAAACTAGAAAAAGAAGGATGAAATTAAAATAGATTATTCAAATTACTTATTACTGTTAAAAGGAGGTCTTAGATGAAAACTATAGAAGAATTAAATAAAATAAGAAGTGAAAAAAGAATAGAACTAGATTTAAGAAAAAACACAAATGCAGATACAAGGGAAAAACATATTTTAGTATGTAATGGTACAGGGTGTACATCTTCAAAATCTCCACAAATATTAGAAAACTTTAAAAAGATAATAGAAGAAAAAGGTATAAAAAATGTAAGAGTTATAAAAACAGGTTGCTTTGGATTATGTGCAAAAGGTCCAATTGTTATTATAAGACCAGAAGATACTTTTTATGCAATGGTAAAACCTGAAGACTGCGAAGAAATTATACAGTCACACATAGTCGAGGGCAAAGTTGTAGAAAGACTATTGTGTAAAGACATAGATGGAAAAAAGGTAAAAAGATTAGATGACCTTACATTTTATAAAAAGCAAAAAAGAATTGCGTTAAAAAATTGTGGTGTAATAAACCCAGAAGAAATAGACGAATACATAGCATTTGATGGTTATAGAGCATTAGCTAGAGTGCTAATAGAAATGACACAAGACGAAGTAATAGAAACTATAGATAAATCTGGCTTACGTGGAAGAGGTGGAGCAGGTTTCCTAACTGGAAGAAAGTGGAGATCTACCAAAGAAGCAAAAGGAGAGAAAAAATTTGTTGTATGTAATGCAGATGAGGGAGACCCAGGAGCTTTCATGGACAGAAGTATATTGGAGGGAGACCCACATAGTGTATTAGAAGCAATGGAAATTGCAGGTTATGCAATAGGAGCAGAAAAAGGTTACATATATGTAAGAGCAGAATACCCAATTGCTGTAAATAGATTACAAATAGCTATTAATCAAGCAAGAGAATATGGAATACTTGGGAAAAACATATTTAACACTGGATTTAACTTTGATATAGAAATAAGACTAGGTGCAGGAGCCTTTGTATGTGGAGAGGAAACAGCACTTTTAGAATCAATAGAAGGAAAACGCGGACAGCCAAGAGTAAAACCTCCATACCCAGCACAAGCAGGTTTGTGGGGCTACCCAACTTTAATAAATAATGTAGAAACATATGCAAATGTTGCACAAATTATATTAAAAGGTGCAGAGTGGTATTCTTCAATCGGTACAAAAAACTCAAAAGGAACAAAAGTATTTGCATTAGGTGGAAATGTTAATAATGTAGGATTAGTAGAAGTTCCAATGGGAACAACCTTAAGAGAAATAGTTTATGATATAGGTGGAGGAATTCCAAATGGAAGAGAATTTAAGGCAGCACAAACTGGAGGACCATCTGGTGGTTGTATTCCAAAAGAGCATTTAGATACTCCAATAGATTATGAATCTTTAAAAGAAATAGGTTCTATGATGGGCTCAGGTGGGCTTATAGTAATGGATGATACCAAATGTATGGTATGTTTAGCAAAATTTTATTTACAATTTACAGTTAGTGAAAGTTGTGGCAAATGTACACCATGTAGAATTGGAACAAAAAGGATGTTAGAAATACTTGAAAAATTATGCAATGGTGAAGGAAATGAATACGATATTTATAGATTAGAAAAACTTGCTGTAAATATTCAAAAAGCTAGCATCTGTGGTTTAGGGCAAAGTGCACCAAATCCAGTTATAAGTACACTTAAGTACTTTAGAGAAGAATTTAGACAACATGCAATAGAAAAAGAGTGTAAAGCAATGGAGTGTAAAGCACTAGCAAAAATAGAAATAGATGAGGAAAAGTGCAAAGCTTGTGGATTATGCCAAAGAAATTGTCCAGTAAATGCAATTGAAGGAGAAGGAAGAGAAAAAAGACATATTAATCAAGATAAGTGTATTAAGTGTATGACGTGTGTTAGGGCTTGTCCGTTCCACGCTATAGGCTAGTTTGCAAGATAAGCTGCGTATTACGTCGTCGAAATTTATTAAAAAATCCTCAACGTACACAAAGTACGCCTCCGGTTTTTTAATGAATTTCTCCTAGTACTACTTGCTTCTTTTGCAAACAATGGATTAAAAAAATTACATTTAATTAGTCTAAAACGAAGCAAAGTACGCCTTCGGTTTTTTACTAAATTTTGCCTAGAACCTTTGATTAATTTAAAGTGATTATAATATAAAATAAAATAGGAAGAGTGATAAAAATGGTTAATTTAAAAATAGATGGAAAAAATGTTGTTGTGCCAGAAGAAACTACAATATTAGATGCAGCAAAACAAGCAGGAATAGATATTCCAACACTATGCTTTTTAAAAGATATAAATGAAGTTGGAGACTGTAGGATGTGCATTGTAGAAGTAGAAGGCAGAAGAGGATTTGCAACTTCATGTATACAAAAAGTAGAAGAGGGTATGGTTGTACATACGCATACTCCAAATGTTTTAGAGGCAAGACATACAATACTTGACTTAATAATATCTAATCACTCTAAAGACTGCTTAACTTGTACACGTTCTGGTAACTGTGAATTACAAGATTTAGCAATTAAATTTAATGTACTAGATGTAGAATTTAAGGGAGAAAGAACAGAACATAAAATAGACGATAAATCTCCATCTATTGTTAGAGATTTTAATAAATGTATTTTATGTAGAAGATGTGTTGCAACTTGTAAAAATGTACAAAATATAGGTGCAATAGATTGCATAGAAAGGGGCTTTGATTCTTGCATTTCTACTACATATGATCATAGTTTAAATGATGTAAATTGTACTTTTTGTGGGCAATGTATAGAGTCTTGCCCAACAGGTGCCCTTCATGAAAAAGAAAATATAAATGATGTATGGGCTAAATTAAAAGATCCAGATACATATGTAGTAGTTCAAACTGCTCCATCTGTAAGAGTAGCGCTAGGAGAAGAGTTTGGCATGGACATAGGTACAAATGTTACAGGAAAAATGGTTTCTGCTCTAAAGCACTTAGGTTTTGACAAAGTATTTGATACAAATACAGGTGCAGATTTTACAATTATGGAAGAAGCTACCGAATTTGTAAAAAGGTTTAAAGAAAACGATAACTTGCCAATGACAACATCTTGTTGCCCAGGTTGGGTAAAGTTTGCAGAGATGGAATATCCAGAAAACTTGCCACATTTATCAAGCTGTAAATCTCCACACCAAATGTTTGGAGCAATAATAAAGTCTTATTATGCAGAAAAAAATAACATAGATCCTAAAAATATATATGTTGTATCTGTAATGCCATGTATAGCTAAAAAGTTTGAAAGACAAAGAGAAGAAATGAAGGTAAATGGATTATGGGATGTAGATAGTGTTATAACAACTCGTGAACTTGCAAGGATGATAAAACAGGCTAATATTGAATTTGACAAACTAGAAGATGAAACTTTTGATAATCCAATGGGAGAAGCAACAGGAGCTGCAGCAATATTTGGAGTTACAGGCGGAGTTATGGAAGCAGCATTGCGTACAGCATATGAACTTATTACAGGTAAAGAATTAGAAAAATTAGAATTTGAAGATGTTAGAGGTGCAAAAGGAATAAAAAAAGCAACAATACAAATAGAAGATAAAGAAGTAAAAGTTGCAGTTGCACATGGACTAGGTAATGCTAGAAAGATTATGGAAGAAATAAAAAATGGAAATGCAGATTATCAATTTGTAGAAGTTATGGCTTGCCCTGGAGGATG
>CAJMQM010000003.1 GCA_905215615.1 uncultured bacterium
ATATGGCACAACCAAAAAGAAGATGGTCAAAAGCAAGAACACATTTAAAAAGATCAACATGGAAATTAGAAAATCAAAATTTAGTAGATTGTCCACATTGCCATGAGAAAATTAGACAACATAGAGTATGTCCAAACTGTGGATACTATGACGGAAAAGAAGTTGTTTCTACAGAAACAGCAGAAAATAAATAAAAATTAGGGGTATCCCTAATTTTTTATTTTTCTAATATAAATAAAAATAGTAAATTAGAATATGTTTTCCAATTTACTATTTTTTTATATTTATTCTTGTTCTGTTGTACCATAATTTATTATATATGATCCTTCTATAGTATAATCATCTAAATCTGATGGTGTTAGGTAATACCAACCATCTTCATAGGATGTATCTGTTTCTGAATCATATATACTTGTTCTAGTATCAGTTGTATTAAACTCTACTCTTTTCTTAATGCTGTACCAGTTCTTTCTCCTGTTATTTTTCCACTAAGTGCTAGTATTCTTATATATTCTTCTTCGCCTGAGGCTTCTGCCTGTTTTTTGGTATCTAGGGTTTTATCTACTACACCATTGTTACTTAATACTATTCCTATTGTTATTCCTGCTAATATTAATAGTACAACTATTGTTACAACTAATGATAATAATGTTACTCCTTTGGAGCTATTTTCCACCATTTTTATTTCCTCCTCTTTCGATTTTATATTATTTTAAATTATTTGTAAATATAATTTTTATTATATTTTGACCTTTTAAGTCTTTTATGATAAAATAAACAAAATTGTAAAAAGAGGGAATAAAATGGCGGAAAGAATAGATAAGATAAATTACTATTTAAATGTTGCAAAAGCTGTAGCAGATAGAAGTACATGCTTAAGAAAAAAAGTAGGTTGTATTATAGTTAATAATGACGAAATCATTTCTACAGGTTATAATGGAGCACCAAGAGGCAGAAAAAACTGCATAGACTTAGGATTTTGTACAAAGAAAAAAATGTTTCCAGATGTTAGGCATGCTGGCTATGATGCTTGCAGAAGTGTTCATGCAGAGCAAAATGCTATTATAAGTGCAAGCAGAAAAAACATGATAGGTGGAACTTTATATTTAGTAGTATATAGAGTTGATACAGGAGAGTTTGAGCCAGGAGCAAACTCTTGCCAAATGTGTAAAAAGCTTATTATAAATGCGGGAATTTCAAAAGTAATAGTAAGAGGACAAACTGGCACTGAATATGAAGTAATAGATGTAGAAGACTGGGTAAAACAGGATGATTTATTAAATGGAAAAATAACTTACTAATATTAGTTTCAACTAACCATATATAAAGCTTATTACTTGATATTTTACGGTATTTGTAGTAAAATAGTATGAGTGAACAAATGTACTTTTCTAGATGTATAGTAAAAAGTGCAAGTAAATATATAATTAGAAGAAACTAATATATTAATAAAAAATCTAAAATAAAATTAGCAAAATTAAATTTAAAAGGAGAAGCAAAATGTCAAAACCAGCAGTAGCAATTATTGGCAGACCAAATGTTGGAAAGTCAACTTTTTTTAACTATATAGTTGGTAAAAGAATATCAATAGTAGAAGACACTCCAGGAGTTACAAGGGACAGAATTACTGCAGACACAAATTGGAGAGGTAGAGATTTTACTTTAATAGATACAGGTGGAATAGAACCAGAGTCAGATGATGTTATATTATCTCAAATGAGAAGACAAGCAGATATTGCAATTAGTTTGGCAGATGTTATTATATTTATAACAGATATAAAACAAGGAGTTACAGCAACAGACGAAGATATTGCATTAATGCTTAGAAAATCTAAAAAACCTGTAATTTTAGTGTGCAATAAATCAGATTCATATGGTAAAGCACCAGCAGAACTTTACGAATTTTATAATTTAGGTTTAGGAGACCCATACCCAGTATCTGCGGCTAATGCAAAAGGCATTGGAGATGTTTTAGATGCAATATACGAAAAGCTTCCACCAGAGGAAGAACAAGATGAGGATGATTTAACAATAAAAGTAGCAATTATTGGTAAGCCAAATGTTGGAAAGTCTTCGCTAGTAAATAAAATTTTAGGAGAAAATAGAGTAATAGTAAGCAATATTGCAGGAACCACAAGAGACGCAATAGATTCTGAGTTTGAAAATGAATATGGAAAATATGTATTTATAGATACAGCAGGAATAAGAAGAAAAAGTAAAGTAGAAGATAACTTAGAAAAATATAGTATAATGAGAACACTTCTTGCAGTAGAAAGAGCAGATGTATGCTTATTAATGATAGATGCAAACGAAGGTGTAACTGCCCAAGATGCCACAATAGCTGGTGAGGCCCATGAAGCAGGAAAAGGAATAATTATTGTAGTAAATAAATGGGACGAATACGAAAAAGAAAATGGAACTTTAGAAAAATACAAAAAAGATGTTTATAATAAATTGTCTTATTTATCATATGCACCAATAATATTTATCTCAGCTAAAACTGGTCAAAGAGTAGACAAATTGTTTAACATGATTAACAACGTAGCAAACCAAAATGCGTTAAGAGTTTCTACATCTGTATTAAATCAAGTATTAAATGAAGCAATAGCAATAGTACAACCACCAACAGATAAAGGAAAAAGGCTAAGAATTTATTATATGACACAAGCTACAACAAAACCACCTACATTTGTTGTATTTGTAAATGATAAAAAACTTTTCCATTTTTCTTATGAAAGATATTTAATAAACCAATTAAGAAAAGAGTTTAGCTTAGAGGGTACTCCTATTAGGATGATAGTAAGAGAAAGAGGAGAAAAGGAAGAATAAGAAATTCTTAATATATTTTAAATTAAAAATAGCAGTATAGTATTGCTATTTTTTTGTTAGTGTTATAAAATATTTAGAGATGTAAAAATAACTTCTTATGTTTAAATTTGTGATAAGAGGTTATATTAAATAATAAAATAGAAAGGAAGTAAAATTATGGCAGCATATATTATTATAGCAATTATTGCATATTTAGTAGGAAGTGTTAATTTTTCAGTTATTATTAGCAAAAGGATGGCAGGGTTTGACGTAAGAGAAAAGGGAAGCGGAAATGCAGGAACTACAAACATGCTAAGAAGTGTTGGGGTTAAAGCAGCAGTTATAACTCTTTTATGTGACATTTTAAAAGGTGTAGTAGTTATTCTAATAGCAATACTAATAGGAAACATTGTAGATGGTTTAGATGATGCTTTACTTGTTCAATTAGCAGGTATATTTGTAATTGTTGGACATACTTTCCCAATTTTCTTTGGATTTAAAGGTGGAAAAGGAATTGCAACATCTTTAGGAGTATTATTAATGGTTAACTGGCAAATTGGATTAATTTGTTTAGTATTTGCATTAGTTTTAATGGCTATTACAAGGATGGTTTCTGTTGGTTCTATTGCAGCAGCAGTATTATTCCCAGTTTTAGTTATATTTATAAACCAAAACTATATTGTTCCAGTAAACAATTGGAGCTACTTAATATTTAGTATAATAATAGCTGTTTTAGTTATATTTAATCATAGAGAAAACTTAAAAAGAATATTTACAGGACAAGAAAATAAAATAAGTTTTAAGAAAAGCAATTTAAAATAAAAAAGTTTTTTAAGTTTGTATAATATTATATAAAAGATAACTTATAAAATTCTACAAAAAAATGCAACCTATTAAATTATATAAAACATTAAACTAGGTTGCTTTTGTTTTATTAAAGCAGTTATTAAAAAATATTTTAAAGGAGAAAAACAAAGTGAAAAAAATAGCTATAATAGGAAGCGGAAGCTGGGGTTGTGCTTTAGCAATACATGCAGCTAAATTAGAAAATGAAATAAAATTATGGTCTTTTGCAGAAGAAGAGGCTAATTTAATTAATAATGAAAGAAAGTGCAAATTTTTACCAGAGGCACAAATGCCAAGCAATATTTATTGTAGTACAAATATAGAAGAGGTAGTTAAAGGCTCTGATATTATACTACATGTTACTCCATCAAAATTTGTAAGAGAAACAATTAAAAAGTACAAAATGTATGTAGAAAATCAAATAATAGCAGTTTGTTCAAAAGGTTTTGAAGCAGATACATTATATACTTTAAGTGAAATAATAGAAGAAGAAATGCCAAATGCTAAATATGGAATTTTCTGCGGACCAAGTCATGCAGAAGAAGTATCTATTCAAATTCCAACAGCCATTGTAATTGCATCAAAAAATGAAGAGGTTTTACATACAATACAAGATACGTTTATGGATGAGCATTTAAGAATTTATACAAGCAATGATGTAAAAGGTGTAGAATTAGGTGCAGCATTAAAAAACATAATTGCATTTTGTGCGGGAATTGCTGTAGAGCAAAAATTAGGAGATAATACTTTAGCAGCGCTTATTACAAGAGGATTAAAAGAAATAGCAAACTTAGGTGTAGCAATGGGAGCAAATAAAGAAACTTTTTATGGGCTAACAGGCTTAGGAGACCTAATTGTAACTTGCTTAAGCGAACATAGTAGAAATAGAAGAGCTGGTAGATGTATAGGAAGAGGCTTAACACTTGAAGAAACTAAAAAAGAAATTGGTATGACAATTGAAAGTATAGATAATATAGATGTTGCACATGCTTTAGCAATAAAATATAATATAGAAATGCCTATTGTAAATGCTGTTTATGATGTATTATATAATGGTTTAAAACCAAATGAAGCTGTTTTAAAACTAATGACACGTGAGAAAAAGAGCGAATAAATATTAAATAAAATTATAAGGTACGCAATTTCCTAATTATAAATGAAATGAGTCCAAATTGTTATAAAAATTTGGACTCATTTTTTATATACAAATATGAGTTAATTAATTTATTAAAATAAATTTGACATTTACACAAATTATTATATATTTTTGCTAATTTTACTACACTACAATAAAACTTTATAGTATCAAGGTCTATGTTTATCTTTACCAGGGAAATCTCTCATATAAATAACGTATTATTTCATCTGCATTATAATCTGTAACATTTACAAATAGTCCTTTATCAATACTAATCCACATATTTATATCAAATTTATCGTTATTCTCTATAAGAGCACCAATAATATCTGCAAGCTCCACTGGGTTAGGGTAACTTTTTTCCCACTCTAATACTTTTTTATTTATATTTTGCTCTTCATTATAAAACTTGTTTAAAAATTTTGAAATTTCTCCAATTTTAGAACTATATAATCTAACTGTACTTTCCATAATAAAATATTGCCTTTCTAAAACTTTATATAAATTTATTATAAATCATATTATTATAACTATACTTAGAATAAAATGTAATTTTTAGGTAAGAATAATATAAAATTTATAAGCAAATTAAAAATATATTTATTTTGCTTAAATAAAGGAGAAACTTTACAATGAAAAAAATTTTAAAATATGTTTTATATATTGTTTTAGTAGTTTTAATAATTTTTATTTTTATAAGATATTTTAATCAAAATAACAAAGATAACCAAGAAACACTAAAATCAAAAGTTAAAGAAGAAATAGCATATTTAGATAATACTATTGTTTCTATATTAAATGTAATGAATAATATTTCATATGATAATTACAAAGTATCTAGTAAAAGTGTACAGTCAAGCCAACAAAGTGGTAATAATCAAAACCAAAATATAACTAGTGAAGACACGCAAAGCTCAAGTGAGCAAGGAGGAGAGTCTCAAAGCAATAGCCAAGATTCGGGTAATGCTTCGCAAACAGAAAGCATAATGACTATGGAGAAAAATGGAGTACTAACAAGTAATAGAGATACAGACTGGAACTTAGTTAAAAGTACATTGGAGGCATTGTACTCTTCTTGGAATACAATTGCACTAGATATGAACGGATTAAATATAAATAGTGAAGATATACTTTCTTTTAATACTTTACTTAATGATGCAACTAAAAGTGCCAAAGGCGAAAACAAGAAAGACACTATGAGTAATTTGCTAAAGATATATGCGTTACTTCCAAAATATAGTGCAAATTCAGCAGATGATATTTTTACAAATTTATTAGACACGAAAGTACAAGTTTTAAATGCATATGTTTTAACAGAGGACCAAAACTGGGACGAAATAAGCAAAAGCCTTGAAAATGCATTAACTGAATATGGCAATATAATTAATAATGTTGAGATAAATAGCAAAAATCCAGCAGGAGTTAGCCAAACGTATATATTATTAAAAGAATTACAAAGAAGTGTCTCTTCAAAAGATGTAGATGTATTTTATATAAATTATAAAAATTTTATGCAAGAAATAGAAGGATTGGAATAGAAAAAAGATATTGAAAATGGAAAAACTAGAAAGGCAATGGAGTCTGTAAAGAAGTTAAGAAAAAAGTATATATTTCTCACATGATATATGGAAGAAGAAATTACATGGATTTGAATTAATTTATAATTGGGAGAATTATGGAAGTATAGTTCCATTTAGAATTGCTTTTTAATCTAAAATATAGTATAATAATAATGCGTGTAAGTAAATTGGACAGTCGCGTATAGCAACGTCGAAAGGCAGCGTACGAGGAAAGTCCGGGCTCCATAGAGCAATGATGCTGGATAACGTCCAGTGAGGGAAACCTTAAGGAAAGTGCAACAGAAAATAACCGCCTATTTATAGGGAAGGATGAAAAGGCAGGGTAAGAGCCTACCGCTGGTATGGTGACATACTGGGCTGTGTAAACCCCATCTGGAGCAACACCGAGACAAGAGGGTTAAGACTGCTCGTCGTCTTCTTAATTTGGTGGCATGAGGCATATAGTAATATATGTACTAGATAAATGACTGTCCTAGACAGAACCCGGCTTATAGATTTACTTTAGCAATGGAGGTAGCTTTTTAGCTATCTCTTTTTATATATTCAATATGAGTTAGGAAAAGGAATTGAATTAACAGGCCGTGGGGCAATAAAAACTGTAAATGCATTAGTAAAAAATCCTCAAATACAAAAAATTGCTGCTGGAGCTGGGATTTTAGCTGCAAGTGTTATGATTCCTGCAGTTGGAGTGACCTTAATAAGTACGTTGGGATTAAAATATATGATGGATAAATCATTAATGGGAAAGAATAAAGGGATGCTAGATGAAATTAATGATATATTACAAATGGGAAACATGGTAACTAGAAATGCTAGTAATAAAGTATTAAGCCCAGTATTAAACAAAATGGATAGGGGTTTAAATAAATTAGGAAAAAACTATCAAGACAAAATAGATGATATGTTTAGATAGTTAGGAGAAATACGATGGAAGAAAATAAAATATTTGAAAAATTAAGTGAAAATTTATATAATTTGGAAAATGTAGACAATGAAATTTGTATGGTTGAATTAGCAATATATCAAAAAAACACAGAAAAATTAAAAGATATAAAGCTAAAAAATTACGAAAAAATTTACTAGAACGCAAACAATATCAAAGTCTCATGCAAATAGAACTACTCAGACAAAATCAAACCTAAAAAGAATCAATATTCACAAAAATTATAAGTAAGCTGAAAAGTATTTTTCATATTAAAAAATAAAATGAGAAGACATATATTATTTTTAAAAATGTGAAACAAAAATGCTAAAAGTAAATAAAAAAGTTTCACATTTTACTAAAAGTGTGGTATAATATAAATGTGAAACAAAATTAATAAAAATATGCAAAAAAAGTTTCACATTTAAAGGAGGGTAATATGGAAGATAAAATAGAGATTATAAATCTTCTAAAGAATAAGCAGTTACTTGAACAAGAATTAGAATCCTTAGCATATGGAGCAGTAGAAATACGAGAAAATAATGCAAATAAATATATATATGTTCACTATAGAGAAGATGGTGTGGCTTTAACAAAGTATGTTGGAGAGTATTCTGATGAATTATATAATTTAGTTTTAAATAATAGTATAAAAGCAAAACAATTAAAAAAGCAAATTAAAGAAATAGAAAAGCAGTTAAAGGGTTTAAATTATGTGGAGGAAGAATTAAGTCCAACAGTAAAAAGAAACATTGATTTTGCTAAAAGACATTTAGTAGATACTATTTATAAACAAGCAATTTTAGAAGGGGTTGCCACTACTTTTGCAGATACTGAAAGTATTATAGAAGGTGGAAAAGTAAATAATATGACTTCAGAAGATGTTATGAAAATAGTAAATTTAAAACATGCATGGGAGTTTATATTAAATAAGAACGTTATTTTATCAAATACTAATTTTACTTTATTATGTGAAATAAATAAACTAATTGAAGAAGGGTTTTATTATACAGCAGGTAAACTAAGAAACGTTCCAGTAACAATAGGCGGAACAAATTGGACACCAGATTTACCAATAGAAAGCATTATAAAAGAAGGATTAGAAGAAATTTATAATAAGGAAATAGAAGAAGTAGATAAAGCTATTGAGTTATTATTGTATGTAATGAAAAAACAAGCTTTTATTGATGGAAATAAAAGAACAGCAGTAGTGTTTTGTAATCATTATTTAATTTCAAAGGGGAAAGGAATTATAGCAATACCAGTAGAATTAACAGAAGAGTTCAAAGGTTTGCTTATTCCATATTATGAAGGAAAAGATGAAACTAATATTAAAAAGTTTATAAAAGAAAAATGTTATATTGCTATATAAAACACTGGCATACATATGAAGTTATAGCAAAGAAAAATCCTTAGGTATATCAGCAGTAAATTGCATTAATTTATTGCTGATAGGGTGAATAAACTCTACTTTATATGCGTGCAGAGCTTGTCTACTAATATATTCAGATGGATTTCCATATAGAGTGTCTCCTAAAAGAGGGTGACCTATATAGGAAAAGTGCACTCTAATTTGATGCGTTCTACCAGTCTCTAATAAGCATTGAACTATATTGTAATTATGTACAAAATCTTGCTTTAAAACATTATAATGTGTTATAGCAATTTCTCCATGCTCATCTACACATCTTTCTATAATACTGTTTTCTTTTCTTATAATCGGAGCATTTATTGTTCCGCTTCTTTTTTCCAAATGTCCTTCTACAACTGCCAAATAAATTTTTTTAAATTCCTTCGTTTTCATTTGGTGTATTAAGCACTCTTGCACATATTGGTTTTTAGCAAAAATAACAATGCCAGATGTGTTTCTATCTAGCCTATTAACAGGTCTTATTTTTTTCTTTAATCCTATTACATCAAAATAGTATTTTACCCCATTTGATAAACTGTTTGTATAATGCAACATTGAAGGATGTATTGGTATTCCAGCAGGTTTGTTTATTACCAATAAGGCGTCATCTTCATAAATAATGTTTAGTTCCATTTGTGTTGGAACAATATTACTACAGTCTTCTTCAAAATCTAAATCTACTGTAATAATGTCATTAAGCTCTGTATTAGAGTTTAAATTAAGTATTTGCTTATTATTATGAAGTATTAAATTATTTTTTTTCAAAAACACTAATAGCTTATCTGAAATAAACAGTTTTTCTTTTAAAATTTGTTTTATAGTTCTATTATTCTCTTTTACTGTATATGTAATTTTCATAATCTAAATCCTTATTTCTTATTTTTTACAATTGCACATTTTAAGCAAATAATACAAAATAGATTGCTTATATAGCAACAATTAACCATATTTTATCATATTTATTTCAAAAAGTATTGTACTTTTCTCCAAAAATTTATATAATAGTATCGTAAAATTAAGATAGGGAGGAAATAAAAATGTCTTTTGTTGAAACAATGAAAGAAAAAGCAAGGCAGAATATCAAGACAATATTATTACCTGAAAGTGAGGATTTGCGTGTTATAAAAGCAGCAGCAGATGTCGAAAAAGAGGGATTTGCTAAAGCTGTATTAATAGGTAATGAAGAAAACGTAAAAAAATTAGCATCAGATAATAATATAGATATATCAAAATTAACAATTATTGAACCTTTAAAAAGTGAAAAATTCGAGGAGTATGCAAATAAGTTTTATGAACTAAGAAAAGCTAAAGGCATGACAATTGAAAAAGCCAGAGAAATAATGAAAGATGAAATTTATTTTGGTACTATGATGGTAAAAGTAGGAGATGCAGATGGTATAGTTTCTGGTGCATGCCATCCAACAGCACATACATTAAGACCAGCACTTCAAATATTAAAAACAGCGCCTGGCACAAAACTTGCATCAGCATTTTTCTTAATGGTAACTAAATGTCCAGAATATGGAGAAGATGGAGTATTTGTATTTGCAGATAGTGGTATGAACGAATATCCAGATGCAGATGGATTATCAGAAATAGCAATTTCGTCAGCTAAGAGTTTTAAACAATTAGTAGGAAAAGAGCCAAGAGTTGCAATGCTATCATATTCTACATATGGAAGTGCTAGTTCACCTTTAACAGAAAAAGTAGTAGAAGCAACAAAGATATTAAAAGAAAAAGCTCCAGATTTAATTTGTGATGGAGAATTACAATTAGATGCCGCTATTATACCAGAAGTAGCACAAAGGAAAGCACCAGGTAGCCCAGTGGCAGGAAAAGCAAATGTTTTAATATTCCCAGACCTAGATGCTGGAAATATAGGTTATAAATTAGTACAAAGATTTGGAAGAGCAGAAGCTTATGGACCTTTATGTCAAGGCATTGCAAAAGCAGTAAATGACTTATCAAGAGGTTGCAGTAGCGAGGACATCGTTGGAGTTGTAGCAATTACATCTGTTCAAGCACAAGACATGGAAAAAGAATAAATTAGAAAAAGTGTGTGCAAAATAGCACATATTTATATAAAATTTGGTTTATAGGTATACCCATAAAAACCTAAATATTATTTAAAGGAAGTAGAAAAATGAAAGTTTTAGTAGTAAACTGTGGAAGTTCATCAATCAAATATCAATTAATTAATATGGAAAATGAGGAGGTAATGGCAAAAGGTTATTTAGAGAAAATAGGATTACCAGATTCATTTTTAACACATAGAGTTAATGGAGAAAAATACAGAATAGAAAAAGTAATTACAAACCATGAAGAAGGTATAAAATTAGTTTTAGACCAATTATTAGATGAAAATTATGGAGTTATAAAAGACTTAAAAGAAATAGATGCTATAGGACACAGAGTAGTTCATGGAGGAGAAAAATTTAGTGATTCTGTATTAATTACAGATGAAGTAATTGAAACTATGAAAGAGTGCATACCTTTAGCACCATTACATAACCCAGCAGGAATTACAGGAATAGAAGCTTGCAAGAAAGTTTTACCAGAAGTGCCAATGGTAGGAGTTTTTGATACAGCTTTTCATCAAACAATACCAGAAGAAGCTTATATTTATGCAATTCCATATGAATATTATGAGAAATATAGAATTCGTAAATATGGTTTCCATGGAACATCACATAAATTTGTTTCAAGAAGAGTTGCAGAACTTATGGGAAAACCAGTAGAAGATTTAAAAATGGTTACATGTCATTTAGGACAAGGTGGAAGTTTATGTGCTGTTAAAGAAGGAAAATCTGTAGATACTTCAATGGGATTAACACCACTTGCAGGTATACCTATGGGAACAAGGTCAGGAGATATAGACCCATCAATAGTAACATTTTTAATGAAACAAGAAAATCTTACGCCAGATGAAATGGACACAATATTAAATAAAAAATCTGGAAAACTAGGAATTTCTGGAGTAAGCTTTGACGATAGAGATATAGAAGCAGCTGCTGCAGAAGGAAATGAAAGAGCAAAACTTGCAATAGATACATTTGTATACCAAGTAATTGGTTATATTGGTAGATATGCAGCTCAAATGAACGGAGTAGATGTTATTACATTTGCCGGAGGAGTTGGAGAAAATGGACCAGATGTAAGAAGCAGAATTTGTAAATCTCTAGAGTTCTTAGGAGTAAAAATAGACGAAGAAAAGAATAATGTAAGAGGTAAAGAGTGCGAAATCTCTACACCAGATTCAAAAGTTAAAGTTTATATTATACCAACAAACGAAGAACTTATGATAGCAAGAGACACAATGAATTTAGTAAAATAATTAATATAATATGCCTGAAGTGTTTTGCTAAAAGACTCTTCAGGCATTAATAATTATTAGAACAATAGAATTTGTTTAATTGCGAATAAACGTTATTATATAAATATTTTGCATATAAAATAATATATATGAATTTTATAAAAATATGGAAACAATTATAGAAACTCAATGGGAAATTTTATAGAGGAGAACGAACTTATGGAAAAGAAAAAGATGTCTACAAAAACTATTGTAATAATTGTTGTATGCGTAATTTTACTTTTAGCATTAATTGGTGGAGGCATATATTGGTACTTCTTTATTTTAAATGCAGATAAAAATACACCAGAAGAAGTATTTAATCAATATGTAGCATATATTAATGAAAAAGATTTTGAGTCAATGTATAATCTTTTATCAGATAGCACAAAAAATAGAGTAGAAAAGCAAACTTACTTAGATAGGAATAGCAATATTTATAATGGAATAGAAGCTGCAAATGTTACAATATCTGATTTAAGTTATAATAAAGAAAACAAGCAGTTATTTTATACAATGTCAATGGACACAATGGCGGGAGAAATTACATTTTCAAACAAAGCAACATTTGACAGGCAAGATGATAATAAATATTATTTAAACTGGTATTCACAACTAATTTTTCCAGATTTACAGTCAGATTATAAAGTAAGAGTATCTGCTACACAAGGTGTAAGAGGCAAAATATTAGCTAGAGATGGTACAGTGCTTGCTGCAACAGGAGATGATGGTACTAGACAATACCCATATGGAAAGGTAACATCACATTTGCTAGGGTATGTAAGAAGTATTAGTGCAGAAGAATTAGATGCTAATGTTGGTAAAGGATATACAGAGTCGAGTATAATTGGAAAAACAGGGCTAGAGAAAGTTTATGAAGATAGATTAAGACAGGGAACAGGTTGTGAAATATATATAACAAATAGTTCTGGAAATAAAGTAAAAACTCTAGCTAAAACAGAAGCAAAAGATGGAGAAGACATTACAACTACAATAGATATAAGATTACAAGACAAAATATATAAACAATTAGATGGAGACAATGGCTTGTCTGTGGCAATAAACCCAAAAACAGGTGAAGTTTTAGCATTAGTTAGTACACCAACATATGATTCAAATGACTTTATTAAAGGATTTTCAGACGAGGCATGGGCTGAGTTAAATAATGATGAAAATAATCCTATGCTTGTAAGATATCAAAATACTTATGTTCCAGGTTCTTCATTTAAACCTATTACAGCAGCAATTGGTTTAACTACTGGA
This sequence comes from uncultured bacterium, assembly GCA_905215615.1. GTDB lineage: Bacteria > Bacillota > Clostridia > TANB77 > CAG-508 > CAG-273. The sequence continues at coordinate 13,321 of CAJMQM010000003.1, forward strand.
AAAATAACCGCAGACGAAAATTATGGTTCAAGTGGATTAAGCTGGCAAAACGGCACAAGTTGGGGAAATTATAGAGTTACTACATTACAAACTTATAGTGGACCTGCAAATTTAAGAAATGCTTTAATTTATTCAGATAATATATATTTTGCAAAATCTGCATTAAAAATTGGAGCAGATACATTTGCACAGCAATTATTAAAAATAGGGTTTGATACTGATATGCCATTTGCAATTAGTATGGAAAAATCTCAATTTGCAGACAATAATACTTTGGCATCAGAAATACAATTAGCAGATACAGGTTATGGGCAAGGGCAAGTTCTTGTAAATCCTTTACATGTTGCTTCAATGTATTCAGCTTTTGTAAATGAAGGAAATATGATAAAACCATATATTGAGTACAGAGAAAGTGCTACATCCGAATATTGGGTAAAAAATGCATTTTCAAAAGAAGCAGCAGAAACAGTTAGAGATGATATGGTTCAAACGATTGAAAATGCAGATGGAACAGGTCATGCTGCTAAAATAGAAGGTATTACTTTGGCAGGAAAAACAGGAACAGCTGAAATAAAAACTTCTCAAGATGATGACAGTGGAACAGAGCTTGGATGGTTTAATGCATTTAAAGTTACAGATGACCCAAATGACCAACTATTAATTGTAAATATGATAGAAGATGTAAAAGAAAGAGGTGGTAGCCATTATTTGCTACCTAAAGTAAAGGCTATGTTTGAATAGAAAGAGCATGAAAGTGTTGATATAAAACAGAATATAAAATTATATTCTGTTTTTTTCTGTAAAATCAATTGTTAACCTTGACAAACATTTCTATTCGATGTATAATGTTAACCGTGATTAACAAAAAGGAGAATTATATGATTTCAAAAGCTTTAGAAGAATATTTAAAGTCAATGTACATATTAAAAAAACAAACAGGCAATATTAGAGTTACAGATGTAGCAAACAAGATGAATTGTACTAAGCCAAGTGTTAATAAAGCATTAAGAAATTTAAAAGCTAATAATTTGGTTAGTTATGAGGCTTATGGCACAATTGAACTAACTGAATCTGGAGAAGACTTGGCAAAAAAGGTAATAGAGGCATACGATATTGTTTATTTGTTTTTAAAAGATGTTCTGAATTTAGATGAGCTAGATGCCGAAAAAGAAGCAGAAAAAATAAAATTATTAATATCAGATAATACTATAAATAAGCTTGCTAAATATGTACACAAAACGTTGGATTTAAGTAACCTAGATTGTGATTATGATATTAATAATGAAAGATGCAGATGTTGCGTAAGAAGGAGAGTTAACTAATATGAATACTAAATTATTAGATATTAAAAATTTATATGTAAATGCAAAAGACAAAGAAATTTTAAAAGGAATAGATTTAACTATAAATAAAGGAGAAATACATGTAATAATGGGACCAAATGGTTCTGGAAAAACAACTACAGCAAATGCAATATTAAATAATCCTTTATATACCAAAACGGAAGGAACAATAAATTTTGATGGTGAAGATATAACAAACTTAAAAACAGATGAAATTGCAAGAAAAGGCGTATTTATGTCTTTCCAATTACCAGAAGAAATACCAGGAATATCTGTTACAAATTTTCTAAAATCTGCAAAAGGAAAAATAACAGGCAAGCCAATAAAGGTATTTCAATTTAAGGAAGAACTAAAAAAATATATGGAAGAATTAAAAATAAAACCAGAATATGCAGAACGTAGTTTAAATGTTGGATTTTCTGGAGGAGAGAAAAAGAAAAACGAAATTTTACAAATGCTTGTATTAGACCCTAAGCTTGCAATACTTGATGAAACAGATTCTGGGCTAGATGTAGATGCTATAAGAACAGTATCTAAAGGAATTGAGATGTTTAAAAACGAGAATAATGCAGTTCTTATAATAACACATAATACAAAAATACTAAAAAGTTTAAAAGTGGATTATGTTCATATATTAGTTAATGGAAAAATAGTAAAAACAGGAGACCAAAGCTTAGCAACGGAAATAGAAGAAGAGGGTTATTCTAAATATAAAGATATAAAATAAATGTTATATTAACAACTAGAAGCAAATAGTAGTACTAAACAATAAAAGCAAATAAGAATCTTGAAAATTGCAATAATATGCATGAAAAATATACGCAAGATAAAGTTGAACAAATTAAAAGTTAAAAGGTTGGTAAAATATTTAAAAGGTTTATAGGCAAAACCTTAAAAACCTAAATATAAATTAAGGATTAAGTAATGGCTAAAACTAAAGTTGATGATATTAATAGAAATATTTACGATATAAAAAACAAAGACGAATATGACTTTAAAATAAAAAAAGGATTAACTCCTGAAATAATTGAAGAGATATCAAAGCAAAAAAATGACCCAGACTGGATGAGAGAATTTAGATTAAAAGCATTAGAAGTATATAATAAATTAGAACTTCCAACATGGGGACCAGATATTTCTGAATTAAATATGGATGAAATTGCAACATATGTTAGACCAAAGTCTAAATTAAATACTTCTTGGGAAGATGTACCAGAAGATATAAAAAATACTTTCGACAAACTTGGAATTCCAGAGGCTGAAAAGACTTCTCTTGCAGGTGTTGGAGCACAATACGATTCAGAAGTAGTTTATCATAGCATGAAAGAAGAACTAATAAAACAAGGTGTTGTATATACAGATATGGAAACTGCTGTAAGAGAGTACCCAGATTTAGTAAAAGCACATTTTATGAAGTGTGTTCCAGTAATAGACCATAAATTTGTTGCTTTACATGGAGCAGTTTGGTCTGGAGGTTCTTTTGTGTATGTTCCAAAAGGAGTTAAAGTAGATATTCCGCTTCAGTCTTATTTTAGATTAAATTCGCCAGAATCTGGTCAATTTGAACATACTCTAATAATAGTAGATGAAGGAGCAAGCTTGCATTTTATAGAAGGCTGTTCAGCACCAAAGTATAACAAGGTAAATTTACATGCGGGTTGTGTTGAATTATATGTAAAAGAAAATGCATATTTAAGATATTCTACAATTGAGAATTGGTCAAAAAATATGTTAAACTTAAACACTAAAAAAGCAATAGTAGAAAGAAATGCACAGATAGACTGGGTTACAGGCTCATTTGGCTCTAAAATATCAATGCTATACCCACTAAGTGTATTAAATGGAGAGGGAGCAAAAACAGAATATACTGGAATTTCTTTTGCAGGTGCAGGTCAGGATTTAGATACAGGCTTTAAAGTAATACATAATGCACCAAATACATCTAGTGTAATTAACTCTAAATCAATATCTAAAAATGGTGGTAAATGTACTTATAGGTCTTTAGTTAGAATAGATGAAAATGCCCAAAATTCTAAAAGTTCTGTATCTTGCGAATCACTTATGCTTGATGATATATCTGTTTCAGACACAATACCAGTTAATGATATAAGAAATGATGAAGTAGAATTTTCTCACGAAGCCAAAATAGGAAAAATTAGTGATAAAGCAATATTTTACTTAATGTCTAGAGGATTATCTGAGGAAGATGCAAAAGCAATGATAGTAAGAGGCTTTGCATACCCTATATCTAAAGAGCTTCCTGTAGAATATGCAGTAGAAATGAATAATTTAATAAATTTAGAATTGGAGGGAGCAATAGGGTAATGTTACAAGATATAAAAATTAATGAAACTCCTGTAAGAACTTCAAGGAATTTTAATATAAATAATGCAAAATTAAAAGATATAGATATTCCAGAAAATGTTGGCTCATTTGATAATGTTAATATTATAGGAGAAATTACAAAAAATGCAGATACTAATTATAATTTAACATATGGGCTAGGAGATACTCTAGAAAAACAGCTTAAAGAAAATGAAAACCAAAATTTAAAAATAGTAGCAGAAAAAGGAATAAACAAAGAAGTTACAATAGAATTTAATTTTGATGAAGAAAACTTAAATTTAATTGAAAATATAGACATATTAGCAGATGAAGACACTAAATCTACCATTATAATTAAATATAGCAGCAAAAAAGACATACAAGCTTACCATAATGGAGTTATAAGGGTATTAGCAAAGAAAAACTCTGTACTTAATATAATAGTGGTTAATCTTTTAAATGAGTATTCAAACAATTTTATAAGTTTTGAAAACTCATTTGAGGAAAATGCAAAAGTTAATTATACAATTGTAGATTTTGGAGGAAAAAACAGCATAACAAATTATTATTCAAACTTAATAGGAGATAACTCTGAAAATATAATTAATTGTATTTATTTAGGAAAAGAAGATCAATTTTTTGACTTAAACTATATAGGAGAATTAAGAGGAAAGAAAACAAATATAGATATAGAAATACAAGGAGCTTTAAAAGATAGTGCTAAAAAACATTTTAAAGGTACTATAGACTTTAAAAGAGGTGCTAAAAAGGCAACAGGAAACGAGAACGAGTTTTGTACTTTATTATCTGATAAAGCAAAATCTATAGCACTTCCAATGTTACTTTGTTCTGAGGAAGATGTAGAAGGAAATCATAGTAGTGCAGCTGGAAAAGTTGGAGATAAAGAGCTTTTCTATATAATGAGTAGAGGGTTTGATGTAAAAGAAGCTATGAAATTAATTGTTAGAGCAAAATTTAATAAAATATTAGAAAATATAAAAGATAGTAACTTAAAAGAAAAAATACTAAATGAAGTAGACAATAGATTAGATTAAAATTGCATATAGCAAAATGTTATAAAATTATAAATTAATAAAATAGAGAGGAGAGTGTTATTAATGAACCAATATAAAGAAGATTTTCCAATTTTGAATAATAGTAATATAGCATATCTTGATAGTGGAGCAACTACACAAAAGCCTATTCAAGTTATAAATGCTATTGATAATTTTTATAAAAATCATAATGCAAATCCTCATAGAGGAGCATATTCATTAAGTATAGAAGCAACAAACCTTTATGAAGATACAAGAACTAAAATTGCTAAATTTATTAATGCAAAACATAGAGAGGAAATTATATTTTCTAAAAATGCTACAGAGAGTTTAAACTTACTTGCTTATTCATATGGAATAGACAAACTAAAAAAAGATGACGAAATTGTTATTTCAATAATGGAACATCACTCTAATTTAGTACCTTGGCAAAAGGTTGCAAAAGTTACAGGTGCTAAACTTAAATATATGTATATTAATGACGAATTTGAGCTTACAGACGAAGAGATAGAAACAAAAATTACAGATAAAACTAAAATTGTTGGAATTGCTCAAGTATCAAATGTTTTAGGAACGATAAATAATGTTAAAAAAATTATTAACTATGCACATAAAAAAGGTGCTGTTGTAATAGTAGATACTGCACAGAGTATTCCACATATGAAAATTGATGTACAAGAATTAGATGCAGATTTTATAGTATTTTCAGGTCACAAAATGCTAGCACCTTTAGGAATAGGCGTGTTATATGGAAAAAAGGCATTGCTAGATAATATGAGTCCATTTATAATGGGTGGAGATATGATAGAATATGTGTATGAACAAGAAACTACTTTTGCACCGCTTCCAAATAAATTTGAGGCAGGAACACAAAACGTAGAAGGTGTTATAGGTCTTGGTGCAGCAATAGATTACATTAACTCTATTGGAATAGAAAAAATAGAAGAAATAGAAAAAGAAATTGTATCATATGCAAGAAAAGAGCTATTTAAATTAGATTATTTAACATTGTATATGACACCAAATGAGGAAAAACACTCTTCTGTAATTTCTTTTAATATAAAAGGAATTCATCCACATGATGTTGCAAGTATATTAGACACAGAAGGTGTATGTGTGCGTTCTGGAAACCACTGTGCACAGCCTCTTATGAGATTTTTAGGAATAGACTCTACATGTAGAGCAAGCTTTTATTTCTATAATGACAAAGAAGATGTAGATAGATTAGTTAAAGCACTAAATAAAGCATATGATATGTTCAAAAAATATATTAAGGAAGGTAACTAAAATGGATGACTTAACAGATGTTTACAATGATTTAATAATGGAACACAGTATGAATTCATATAATAAAAAACATTTAGAAAATCCAGATTTGTGTGAAATTGGTCATAACCCTAATTGTGGGGATGAAATTACATTAGAAGTAAAACTAAATGGTGATATAATAGAAGATATGTCTTTTACAGGACATGGTTGTGCAATTTCACAAGCTTCTACATCTATAATGATAGATACTTTAAGAGGTAAAACTATAGAAGAAGCAAAACAAATAGTAGATACTTTTATTAGCATGATTAAAAGAGAAATTACAGATGAAGCGGAACTAAAAAAGCTAGAAGATGCTATAGCATTTAAAAATGTATCACACATGCCAGCAAGAGTAAAATGTGCACTTTTAGCATGGCATACATTAGAAGATATGATAAACAAAAAATAATATATTATTTAGGAAAGAAAATTAGGGTTAAATAGATGGAAAATAAAAAGGTATTATTAGGTATGAGTGGTGGAGTAGATAGTTCGGTTTCTGCTCTACTTTTAAAAAAAGAAGGTTATGAGGTAATTGGAGCAACTTTAGAGCTTTTTGAAGGAAGTAGTTGCTGTAATATAAATACATATTTAGATGCAAAAAATGTTTGTAATTCGCTAGGAATACCACATTTTACATTTGATTACAAAAACGACTTTAAGAAGTATGTTATAAATGATTTTATAAATTGTTATGCAAATTGCAAAACACCTAATCCATGTATAGAGTGTAATAAGTATATGAAGTTTGGTGTTATGTATGAAAAGGCAAAAGAGATGGACTGTTATTATATAGCAACAGGACATTATGCTAAAACTGAATATAGCGAAAAATATAATAGATGGGTGCTAAAGAAATCTAATGCAGGAAAAAAAGACCAAAGTTATGTGTTGTGGAATATACCTAAATATTTAATAGAACATGTAATATTCCCTCTTGGTGATTTTGAAAGTAAAGATGAAATTAGAAAAATTGCTAGAGAAGAAAATTTAAAAGTTGCAAATAAACCAGATAGCGAAGACATTTGCTTTATTCCTAATGGAAATTATAAAGCATTTTTAGAAACTAATTCAGATATAAAGCCAAAAGCGGGAGATATAGTAAATTCTAATGGAGAAATATTAGGAAAGCATAATGGATTATATAATTACACAATCGGACAGAGGAAAGGGCTAGGTATTGCGTACAAAGTACCACTTTTTGTTATAGGTTTTAATGAGAAGAAAAATGAGGTAATAGTAGGGGAAGAAGCGGAATTATATAAAAAAGAGATAATTGTAAATAATATTAATTTGCTTTTATTTGATGAAATAACTACACCAATTACCGTAGATGTAAAAACACGTTATTCTGCTAAATCTGCAAAAGCTATAATTAGTCAAAATGGAGATAATATAAAGGTGGTATTTGAAGAGCCTCAAAGAGCTATAACTCCTGGACAGTCAGCAGTGTTTTATATAGATGATGTTGTTTTAGGTGGAGGAAAAATAAGTAAATAGGAAAGGTAAAGTATGCAAAACAAATTTTCAAGAACAGAACTACTAATTGGAAAAGAAAAATTAGAGAAACTTCACAATTCTAAAGTTGCCATATTTGGAATTGGTGGAGTTGGTTCTTATGTAGTAGAAGCTTTAGCTAGAGCAGGAGTCGGAAATTTTATTTTAGTAGATAATGATGATGTATCTATAACTAATATAAATAGACAAATAATTGCTACAACTAAAACTGTTGGTATGCCAAAAGTAGAAGTTTCAAAAGAAAGAATATTAGAAATAAACCCAGATGCAAGTGTCACAGCATATAAGGAATTTTATATGCCAAATAGTACAATTAAACTTACAGACGATATTTCATATATAGTAGATGCAATAGACACTGTTACAGCTAAAATAGAACTAATAGAACAGGCAAATAAATTAAATATTCCTATAATATCAAGTATGGGAACAGGTAACAAATTAGACCCTACTAAATTTGAAGTAACAGATATATATAAAACGAGTGTGTGCCCTCTTGCAAAAGTATTAAGAAAAGAGCTAAAAAATAGAGGTATTAAAAAGTTAAAGGTTGTTTATTCAAAAGAAGAACCTATAAAAATAGTACCGAACCAAGATACAGAAACTAAAGGGAAAGGTTATGTACCAGGTAGTATTTCTTTTGTACCGTCTACAGTTGGCTTAATCATAGCAAGTGAAGTAGTAAAAGACATTTGTGGTATTTTATAAATTGTGTTATAATTATAATAATGCAACATGTTTTGCATTATTATATTACTTTAAGAAAGGTTGTTAAGATATGAACAACGAAAGAACAGGTGTATTTGTGCTAAAACAGGTGTCTATGCCTGAGGTCCGGGAACAGGTGATTCACTCTGTGGCGTATACCCTAGAGAACGACACCGAGAAGTTCCTGAAGTTTGCACACGTCGCTATTCACAACATCCCTTGGAAAATTGTGAAAAACGAGTATGCTCGCTTTTTGCCGGAATCGCTCTTCGCTCTCGAAGGCATGTTTCCTGACGAGAGAGAAATCATACCGAGTGTGCAGTCTGTACTGCAGGATTTGGGATGCCAGAGGATGATGAATCGAGGACTGTACACAAAGTACGGTAGAAGGGATGTGATGTTCGGCAAAGTCTTTTCTCCGGATGAGACAATTGCTGAAGCTAACATGACTGATGTAGGGTTTCCAATTGAGAAACTCCCTGCGACTCACAAGCTTTACAACATCGCCAGATTGTTCAAAATAATAGACACCTGGCCCGACACTCGTCACTGTAGTGACTTGGAAAAGTTAGACATCGTCACAAAGATGGTAAACACCATGGCAACCTTCTAAAGGTTACAGTAACCGGCAGTAAAACTGACTAATGTTAGCAACTGCCGGTTGCTGACGTTTGTAGAGCATTAATGCTTTATTAGAAAATTGTTGGTTAGTACTACCATATGTAAAAAATAATATGTACTTATTTTCTAACAACACAATTCTACAAAATCCTACATATAATAATATATATTTTATTGTGTATAAGGAGGAATTATGTTTTGAAATTAAAAGATATAAATATTGGATTTATTTTTACGGGGTCATTTTGCATGTTTAAAACAACAATAGAACAACTAAAAAACATAAAAAAAGAAGGTGCAAATATTATTCCGATAATGTCATATAATGCATATAAATTAGATAGTAAATTTGGTAAAGCCAAAGATTTTATAGATGAAATTGAAGAAATTACTGGAAACAAGATTATAAATACAATACAAGGCGCGGAACCAATTGGACCAAAAGCTTTAACAGATATTATACTTATTGAGCCATGTTCTGGAAATACAATAGCAAAACTTGCAAATTCTATAATAAATACTCCTGCAACTATGGCAACTAAATCACACCTAAGAAACGAGAAGCCAGTAGTTATTGCAATATCTACTAATGATGGACTTTCTGGAAGTGCAGAAAATATAGGAAAATTGTTAAACAGAAGACATTATTATTTTGTGCCATTTAGACAAGATAATCCTATAACAAAACCTAGGTCACTTGTATTTGATGCAAAATATACAATACCTACCTTAGAAGAAGCACTAGAAGGTAAGCAAATACAGCCAATGCTTATATAGAAGCACTATAATTTCCAAAAATCTTTGACAAAATTACATTGTAAATATATAATAAAAATGAACTATAATCTAATTGGAGAAACAAATGAAAACTATACCAAAATATAAAACAAAAAAGGAAGAAATAAAAGCAAAAAGAAAAAATGCAAGAATATTTCCTATATATAAAATGTTTTCTTGGGACCTGCTGTTTTTCTATTCTACACAGTACTTATTTTATACTATGACAAAAGGTTTAACAGCGGGAGAAATATTAAGGGTAGAAGCATTTTTTCCGCTTTTTATAATTATAATGCAATTACCAGCTGCAATATGTGCAGAATTTCTTGGAAGAAGGAAAAGCTTAATATTTGGAAATCTTGTTATGTCATTATATATCTTTCTACTTATGGTATTGCCTGGCTTCTGGGGAATTTTTATAGCAAATATTGTGTATGCTTTTGGATACAGTTTAAAAGGTGTTCAAGAAACCAACATATTATATGATTCTACTGCCACAAGAGGTGGGGAAGGACTATACCCTAAAATTAATGCTAAAGGTGCTACTGCTTATTATTTGTTTGATGGAATTGCATCTTTAGTTTCGGGTTATTTATTTGTTATTAATCAATACTTACCAATGATTTGTTGCTTAATATTAACATTGGTTTCTACTATTATTGCAATGAACTTTAAAGATATTTATACAAACAAATTGGAACAGCATGAAGTTTCAAAGAAAATTAAAGAATATAAAAGTGATTTTAAAATATCAATTAAAAACATACTGAAATCTAAAAGGCTAAAGGCACTACTTATATTTATGGGACTGTTTAATGCTTTAGTAAGTATAATAGGTACATATAAAGGAAATATATTAGTAGAGTTACAAATAGGACCTGAAACATTTTCTATTATAAATGCTGTACTAAGCTTAATATCTGCTTTTGCTTCTACTTTTCAAGATAGAATACACAAGAAATTTAGAAACAAAACATTTTCTGTGTTATCTATAAGCTTTGTGTTAAGTATAATTTTAATAGGTGTTATATTATTAGGAAATGTTAGTGGCATGGTACCAATAATATTAATATTACTTTCAGTAAGAAATATAACAATGGCAAATTACTTTGTATTGTCTGAAAGATATTCAAAAAACTTTTCTACTCCAAAAACAAGGTCAAGAATATCTTTTTCAGTAGAGTTAACAACAAATACTATAGAGGCTGTTTTGGTATTTTTAGCAGGTATGTTATTAGACGGAGTGTCTATATCATATGCTACATTAATAATAGGACTAGTATTCTTATTATTGTTTGTTTTGGTATTAGATTATATGAAAACTAGAGTTGGACTAAAGCCTGAGAATTATAGCAAAAATGATATCGAATTGGAATAAGATTTAAGTATTTGTAGGTTTATAGGTATAGCCTTTATTAAAAAACCTAAATTTTAAAAAAGGTTGTGTTAAAATGGAAGAAGTAATTATAAAAGTAAATGGTATGCATTGTGAAGGATGCGAAAAAAGAATAGAGAATAAATTAGAAGATATAAAAGGAATAAAAGAAGTAGAAGCAGATTATAAAAAAGGTATTGTAACTGTAAAAACAAAATCTAAAATAGATGATAAAACTTTAGAAGATGCAATAGAAGATTTGGGTTTTAAAGTAGATGATATAGATAGAAAATAATAATTTGAATTTTGTGAGAGATTATTAGTTTAATATGTATTAAAATACATTTTAGAAGGGAATAAAAAATTTTTATGAAGAAGATTATACTATCAATTGATGGGATGACTTGTAGTGCTTGTTCTAATGGATTAGAAAAATATTTATTAAAACAAGAAGGAATTATAAATGCTTCGGTTAATTTGGTAATGTCTAATGCCTTAATTGAATATAACGAGGAAAAACTAAACCAAAAAAGTATTGAAGAATTTGTTAAACAAGCTGGGTTTAAAAGTTTGGGCTTATATACAGATATAAAAACAAAAAATAGTGCCAAGAACAATAAAGTATTATTTATAATATTTTTAATTTTAGCAATAGTGTTAATGTATGTTTCTATGGGGCATATGATAGGTTTACCTACTTTTGATTTTCTAAATATGCATACACACCCAGTAAGTTATGCCGTAACTCTTTTAATTTTAACTATTCCATTTATTTTTTATGGTTTTGATATTATTAAAAGCGGGTTTAAAAATTTAATACATAAATCTCCTAATATGGACACTTTAGTAGCAATAGGAGTATTAAGTAGCTTAATATACAGTATATATAATATGTACATGCTTATAAAAGGTAACCATAGTTATGTAGAACATTTGTATTTTGAGTCTGCTGCAATTGTAATATTCTTTATTAAGCTAGGAAGATACATAGATGGAGTTAGTAAAGATAAAACAAAGGAAGCTATACAAAAATTAGTACAAATAACGCCAAAAGATGCAACAATTAAGGTAAATGGAAAAGAAAAAAAGGTAACCATTGATGAAATAAATAAGGGAGATACAGTAATTAGCAAGCCTGGGGAAAGAGTTTCAGTAGATGGAACAATAACAGCAGGTAAAACCCATTTGGACGAATCTTTTATTACTGGGGAAAGTAAGCCGATAGTAAAAGGTGTTGGAGATAAAGTAATTGCTGGAAGTATAAATTATGATGGGTATATAGAGTATGAAGCGGAAAAGATAGGGAAAGAGTCTACTATATCTGAAATAGTAAAATTAGTAATAGAAGCTACAAATACCAAAGCACCAATTGCTAAAATTGCAGATAAGGTAAGTGGTTATTTTGTACCAACAGTTATTATTATAGCACTTATAACATTTTTAGTATATTTAGTATTAGGCTTTGGATTTGCCTCGGCAATTAATACATTTGTAACAATTTTGGTTGTTGCGTGTCCATGTAGTTTAGGCTTAGCTACTCCTCTTGCAATAGTAATAAGCGAGGGCGTATGTGCAACAAATGGAATTTTAGTTAAAAAAAGTGAAACTTTAGAAAATGCTTCAAAAATAGATACTATTGTTTTTGACAAAACTGGAACTTTAACATATGGAACTTTAAAAATTTCAAAAGTAATAAATTATAGTAACATTACAGATAATGAGATGGTACAGTTATCAGGGAGTTTAGAAGCAAAGTCTACACATCCAATTAGTAAAGCTTTTTTAGAATATATAGATAATAACAAAATAAAATTACTTGAAGTAGATAAATTTGAAGATATAAGTGGCTATGGAATTAAAGGGATTGTAGATAATAATACAATTCTAGTTGGAAATTCTAAACTTCTTGAAAAACATAATATAGAAAATGAACATGAATTGGACGAAAGAAAATTAGCTTCTGAAGGTAATAGCATAGTTTATGTAGTTAAGAATAATGAAATTCTTGGAATAATTGGTGTAAATGATATTGTAAGAGAAAATGCAAGGGAAATTGTTAGAAAATTAACTAATAATAATATAGAAGTAATTATGCTTACAGGAGATAATAAAACAACAGCTAAGTCAATTGGAAATGAGTTAGATATAAAAAATATAATTGCAAATGTTACGCCTAATGATAAATCTAATACAATAAAAAAATTAAAAGAAGAAGGTAAAATGGTAATGATGTGCGGAGATGGCATTAACGACAGTCCAGCTTTAGCATTAAGTGATATTGGTGTTAGCGTAAATAGTGGCACAGATATTGCAAGAGACTCATCTGATGTAATTTTAACAAGAAATGATTTATTTAGTATAATAAATTTAATTAACATTAGTAAAAAGACAATAAAAAATATAAAACAAAATTTATTTTGGGCATTTTTCTATAACAGTTTAATGATTCCTATTGCAATGGGAGTGCTAACAGGTTTTGGTATAACAATTAATCCAATGATAGCTAGCTTAGCTATGGTATTAAGTAGCTTTACTGTAATTTTAAATGCTTTGAGATTAAAGAGGGTAAAGGTATAGTAAAGAAAATAGATAAGTCTTTTAAGGCTTATCTATTATTTTGCTTCTTCATCAGATAAAGGATTTTTTGCAACTGCATTTTTAACTTGTTCATTATCAACATGTGTATATATTTCTGTTGTAGAGATACTTTCATGTCCAAGCAAAACTTGCAAGGCTCTAATATCTACACCATTTTGATACATTAATGTAGCTGCTGTATGTCTTAATTTATGTACAGAGTATTTATTCATATCTAGTCCAGCTTTACCAAGTTCTCGTTTTACAATTTCTTGTACCATCCTATTACTAATACGTTCTTTTCTTTTGCTTAAGAATAATGCATCTCTAGAATCATATTTAACACCGTCATGTGGTCGTATTTTAAGATATTCATTTATAGCATCTATACAGGCTTTATTTAAGTATATTGTTCTTTCTTTATCACCTTTACCAATAACAGTTAATTTGTTCTCAGAAAAGCTTATATCTTTTATATTTATTCCAACCAATTCAGATAAACGCATACCACAGTTTAGAAATAGAGTTATTATTGCATAATCTCTTTCTTTGTACTCATCAGTGGCATCATTTGTTTTCTCTAAAAGCTTTTTACTTTGCTCTAAGGTTAAATACCTAGGAAGCCTTTTACCAATTTTAGGAGTTTCTAATCCTTGAGCTGGATTAATTTCTAATATTTTAGCTTTTTGAGTTAAATATTGAAAGAAAACTCTAATACTTGCTGCTTTTCTGGCTCTTGTTGTAGCTTTACTGTGATATGTATCTGTTAAGTAATATAGAAATGAGTGTATGTCGTTTAAAGTTATGCGTTTTAATATAGAAACATCCATATTACTAATATCAATTTCTTTAATATTTTCGTTGTTGTCTAAATTAAAATGGTGCATTATAAACTTTAAAAAGTGAGACAAGTCATAATTATATTCTTTTACAGTATTAGGTGATTTATTTAATATTCCTGTTAAATATTCTAAAAATTCATTTAAAAATTGAGGATTTGCATTAAGGTCTATCATTAATTAATATATAATCCAATTATTGGATTACTTCTCCTTTTATAGTAAATTTAGGTTTTTTTAGGCTACCTATAAACCTTTACATTTATTAATAAAACTTATGTTTTTCTCTATATATATAATATATCATTATGACCATGATTAGCAAGCATTTTTTATTTAATCATCAAATTTGCTTAGTGATATAGTAGCTATGGTTTGTATTATTAAAATTTTCTTAAAAAATGAACAGTTTAGCTGAAAGTGTCTAAATATATACATTTCTCATGAATTTATACTTGAATAAATTTTAAAAAATAGTTATAATATTTTTTACGCCAAAAAAGAAAGGAAGATTTAAACTTGAGGAAGTTTACAGATTTTATTATTAACAAAAGATATGTAATCTTAGTTGTATTTATAATATTGTCTGTTATATCAGTAATATTGTCTAGTAAAGTTAATATTAATTATGACATAGCAGAATATTTACCAAGTACATCAGAAACAAGAATAGGTATGGACATTATGGAAGAGGATTTTAAAGAAATAAAATCAAGCTCTCTCGATGTAATGTTTGAAGATTTACAAGAAGAAGAAAAAACAGAAATATATAATGAACTAACACAAATAAATGGAGTAAGTAGTGTAGATTATGATAATACAGAAAATTATAACAAAGATAATCATACATTGTATGTAATTAATGTAGATGATACAGATGATTCTGAAGTAGCAGCTAATGTTTACAATGAAGTAGTAGAAAAATATAGTGATTACGAAATTTACACAAATGGAGATATTTCTGAAAGAAATAATCCAGTATTGCCAACATGGATAGTAGTGCTTGCAGTGGCATGTGCGTTAGTAATATTAATAATAATGTGTGAATCATATGTAGAGCCCTTTTTATTTTTAACATCTATACTTATGGCAGTTTTATTGAATAATGGAACAAATATAATATTTGGTACAGTTTCAAATATTACAAGTTCAATATCGGCTATATTACAAATGGCATTATCAATGGACTATTCAATTATGCTAATGAATAGATATTCGCAAGAAAGACAAAAAGAGCCAGATAAAGTAAAGGCAATGAAAAATGCTTTATATAATGCTTTTAAATCAATATCAAGTAGTTCTGTAACAACCATAGTAGGGTTATTGGCACTTGTATTTATGAGTTTTACTATTGGACGTGACTTAGGATTTGTACTAGCTAAAGGTGTATTGTTTAGCTTAGTTACTATATTCTTTGTACTTCCATCACTAATATTAATCTTTGATAAATGGATTAGAAAAACAAAGAAGAAAAGTCCAAATATAAAAATGAACGCTATAGGGAAAGCAAGCTATAAGTTAAGGCATGTGGCATCAGCGTTATTTATTATAGCTTTTGTAGGAAGTTATTTATTAAAGGGAAATTTGGGTATTTCGTATACAGACACAACATCAAATGAAATTAATAAAGTATTTTCTGAGAACAACCAAATTGCACTAATATATGATAGTGAGGAAGAGGAGACTATTGCAAAATATTTAGAAGAAATAGAAAATCAAGACAAAGTAGAAGAAGTTTTGGGTTATGGAAATACTATAAACGAAAAACTTACATATGATAAATTAAACGCAAAATTTAGTGATTTAGATGTAGATACACAAGTAGAAGATTATTTATTAAAAATAATATATTATAATTATTACAACCAGGAAGAAAGTAATACAATGACTTTTGATGAGTTTGTAAAATTTGTACAAGAAGATGTGTATAAAAATCAAGATGTTGCAGACCAAATAGATGATGGAATAAAACAAGATATTGATAGGATTTCTAATTTTACGAGTAATACAAAAATGAACCAAAAGAGAACATCTGCAGAAATAGCAAATATATTAAAAATAGATGAGCAAGACGTAAAAGATATATTAATTTATTATAATTCTAAAAATAACAATATAAAAATAAGATTAAATGAATTTATAGATTTTATTAATAAAGATGTTTTAACAAATGAAAAATATGCTAGTAAAATTGATAGCGAAGCAAAAGAAAGCTTAAAAACATTATCTAAATTTACAAATAGTAATACAATTAAAAAGAAAATGACAAGCAAAGAAATGGCACAATTGTTCGAAATGCCAGAAGAAACAGTAAGTGATTTGTATACATATTATATAAATGTAAATAAAATAGATACCAAAATGACAATTTCTGAGTTCGCTAATTTTGTATTAACAGATGTTGCAGAAAATTCTAACTATTCTAATAGCTTAGATGAGGAATCAATTAATAATATAAAAATGCTACAAACTTTTAGTGATACTAATACAATAAATAAAAATATGAATTCACAAGAGTTATCTAAATTATTTGGAATAGATGAAAAAACTATAAATCAATTAATGCTTTTAAAATACATGAATATAGATAACGGAACGAGACTTAGCATTGCAGAATTTATTAATAGTACAATTAATTTAAAAAATAATACATCATATTTAGATAATATAGATATAAGTACTCTTGAAGAATTGTCTGTATTTGCTAATAATAAAAATAATATTAATAATACTAAAATGAATAAAGTAGGACTTAGTAGTATATTTAACAATATAAGCAATGGATTAGTAGATACAGTATATACAGCAGCTAGTTTACCAAGTGAATATGAAATGACACCTAAAGAATTTTTAAACTTTGTAATAGATAATTTTTCAGATAGTATGGACAAAAATGCTATAAGTAGTTTAAAACTTATAAAAAATATAATAGATGAAAGCTTAAAAAATGTACCTACTAAGTATACAGCAACTGAATTATCAAAAATATTGGGCATGGAAAAAAATAGTGTTTATAGTATATATGGATTAATTGATTTTACAAATAATAATACGTCTGCATGGAAAGCAACACCAAATGAATTGGTAAGCTTAATATTAGAAAATAGCAATAATGAAAGCATAAAAAACAACATAGATGACAGTACAATAAATAAATTAAAGTTGCTTTCAAATGTTATGAAAAGCACAACTAATAAAACAAAATATTCATATACTGAATTATCAAAATTTATAGGAATAGATGAAGACACAGTTAGAAATGTATATACATTATATACTTCAAAGAACCAAACTACTAAGCTAACTCCACAAGAATTTGTTAATTTTGTATTAGCACATAAAAATGATTCAGCTTTATCTAATAGATTAAACAATACTACTATAAGTGAGTTAAACTTGTTACAAAGTGTGATGAAGGGAGTATTAAATAATCAAAAATATTCAAGTACACAATTAGCAGATTTATTAGGTATGAACAGCAATGACTTGAATTTGTTATATGGATTATATAGCTCAAAATATGTTAATACAAACCAAACCATTTCATTAAAGGAATTTGTTGAATTTATATTAAACGATGTAATAACAAATTCTGAATATTCAAGTAATTTTGATGATGAAATGAAGTCGGATTTGAATACTGTAAAAGGAATTATGAACGCAAGTATAAATAATACAGAATATACAAAAGAAGAAATATTTGCTATTTTAAGTAGTTTAACTGATGATTTAGATAAAAATCAAATTGAAATATTATATGTGTATTATGGAAGTATAAATGAATATAATAATGATTGGCAATTAACAGTAGAGCAATTTGTTAATTACCTAAATGATGATATATTGCAAGATAGTAGGTTTGATGATTTTATAGATGACGATATGAGAAATACCATTACAGATGCAAAAGGTTCAGTAAATGATGCAAAGGAACTATTAATTGGTAATGGTTATTCACGAATTGTAATAAATACAAAATTAGCACCTGAAACTGATGAAACCTTTAATTTTATACAGAAAATTAAAGATGATTTAAGTGGAAGTGTAAAAGAGTTTTATATAATAGGTAATTCTCCAATGGCATATGAAATGAGTCAAACTTTCCAAAGCGAATTAGACTTTATTACAATTTTAACAATGATTGCAATATTTATAGTAGTTGCAATAACATTTAAATCATTATTTATACCGCTAATATTAGTATTAATAATTCAATGTGCTGTATATATGACAATGGGAATACTATCTTTTACAGGAGAAAAAGTATACTTTATGGCACTTTTAATTGTACAAAGTATTTTAATGGGAGCAACAATAGATTATGCTATTTTATATACATCATATTATATTGAACATAGAAAGAGTATGAGCAGAAAAGATGCAATTATAAATTCTTATAATAAATCAATTCATACAATACTAACATCTGCATCTATATTAATTATTGTAACATTGATTGTAGGACATTTTGCTTCTGCAATAGCAGCAAAAATTTGTAAAACAATATCACAAGGAACTATGTGTTCGGCAATATTAATATTGCTATTGTTACCAGCTGTATTGGCAAGTTGTGACAAGATAATTATGAAGAGAAGAAATGATTATAAAGATGATGTAAAAAAATAACTACTATCTTCAAAAATTGCAAAATTATGTAAGATGTTCCTAATTTTTGATAATAGACACCAAAAATTATACATGTTTTTAAAATATGTATAATTTTTTTAATTTTTTATACATATTAAAAGACAAAAAAATAATTTTGTGATATGATAAAAAAGAATTTTCTAGTAATATCTGACCATATGTAAAAAATATATAGATAGGTGTAAAAATGAGTATAGATAATGATAAAATTAAAATAAATAATATATATTATAAAAAGCAATAAACCAATCTGTAAGGAGATAAGGATGAAGAAAAAAGATATAATTATAAATTCAAATAGTGATAAATTGTTAATTAGTGTAACAATGTTTATACCTGAAGGAGATATAAAAGGAATATTTCAAATATCACATGGTATGGCTGAGCATAAAGAAAGATATTTTGATTTGATGGAATACATAGCAAATCAAGGATATGTTACTATAATAAATGACCATAGAGGACATGGAAAAAGTATAAAAGAAAACGAAGACTTAGGATATTTTTATGACAATAGTTCTGAATATATAGTCGAAGATTTGCACCAAATAACTTTATATATAAAAGAATTATATCCAAATAAAGAAATGATTTTATTTGGACATAGTATGGGTTCAATGGTTGTAAGAAAATATATAAAAAAATACGATAAAGATATTGATAAATTAATTGTTTGTGGCTCTCCAAGTAAAAATCCATTTGCAGGTTTAGCAATATTTATAACAAAAATAATGAAAATATTTAAAGGTGATAAATATAGAAGTAATTTTATTCAAAATTTAGCATTTGGAAGTTATAATAAAAATATAAAAAATGCTAAGTCAAAAAACTCATGGATTTGTTCAAATAATGAAACAGTAGAAAACTATGATAATGATGAGTTTTGTGGGTTTATTTTTACATTAAATGGATTTGAGAATTTATTTAGACTAATGAAAGAAATTTATCAAAAAGATGGATGGACACTAAATAATAAAGATTTGCCAATATTATTTATTGCAGGAAGTAATGATCCTGTAATTATAGATGAAGAAAAGTGGAATGAAAGTCAAGAATTTTTGAAAAAAATAGGATATTCAAATGTAAGAGGAAAATTGTATAAAGATTTAAGGCATGAAATTTTAAATGAAAAAAATAAACAACAAATTTATGAGGATATTATTAATTTTATATAGAAAAGGGAGGATAATGTTAGTAAAAAATGACAAATATTATTGATTATGTTGAATGGAGAGGAGATTTAGAATTAAAAGTATCAGAGTTTAATGAAATAGACAGTTTAATATTAAATAGATTCTCATATTTTCCATTAGACAGTATAATGAAAGAAAATGAAATAGTATCAATAAAAGAATTGAGCGAAAGGTTTGAAAAAGAAGACAAAAATGAAATGAAAATACTTTGGAAAGATGATGCAGACCTATTCCCAATAATGGGTAAAAGTATAAGATTTGGAGAAATGATAGCTTTAGAATATATAAATAAAATAGAACCAGAAACAGAAAAACAATTTTCTGCTATCACAGTAATTTTGCCAGATAACACAATCTATGTATCATATAGAGGAACTGACAATACATTAATTGGTTGGAAAGAAGATTTTAATATGAGTTTTAAAAGCCATATTGCATCACAAATATCTGCAAAAGAATATTTAGAAAACATTGCAAAAAAATATCCAAATAAAAAAATAAGAATAGGAGGACATTCAAAAGGAGGAAATCTAGCAGTATATGCTTCTATTTTTGCAGACTCTGAAGTTAAAAAAAGAATTATAAATGTATATAATAATGATGGACCAGGTTTTAATGAAGATATAATAAATACTGAAGAATATAAAGAATCAATTGAAAAAGTAATAACATATATACCACAAGATTCAGTATTCGGAATGTTATTAAATCATGAAGAAAAATATACCGTAGTACAAAGTACCCAAAAAGGGGTAATGGAACATGATGTATATTCTTGGCAAGTAATTGGAAGAAACTTTGTTGTATTGAAAGAAGTTACAAATGGAAGTAAATTTATAGATAAAACAATAACAAATTGGTTGCAAAATTTAGATTTAAACACAAGAGAACAAGTAATAGATATTGTTTTTGAAATAATTAATTCAACAGAGGCAAGGACAATAGCAGATTTAAAACTTTCATTGATGAAAAATGCGAAAATAATATTGTCATCATATAAGCACATAGAATCTGAAAATAAAAAAATGATAACAGCTACAATAACTGCACTTTTGGGTATAATTAAAGAAAATGTCAAGGAAGAATATAAAAATAATATTAACAGAGAAAAGGAAAAACTATGGAAGAAAACAATAATTAGTTAGAGATACTTATGCACAAATATTTACACAGTATGCAGATTCTAAATGTGATTACGAAAAAATGATTAATGAAGTATATTAATATTAGAAGCTAAAAATTTGTAGGGAGTAGGGGAATAGGCAATTTTTTAAAATATATAATTTTATAAAAAATATATAAAATTTATTTTAGTTTGTGCTTATTACAAATAAAAAAATTAAAAAATAGAAATATAAAACATAAAAATATAAATTTTACAAAGAAGTATATATTACAAAAAATTAAAATTTAATTCTATAATGAAATTATTTTTATTTGATTTTATATAAAAAACGAACATTTGTGCTTTTTGTAATTTTAATTTAAAAAAATTAATTACATATTTGTAAATTACTAATAATAAACTAATTCGAATAAATGTGCTATTAGAAAAAATATATTTTTTTATTAAACAGTGCTAGAATCCTTTTTAAGACATTTTTATAATAAATACAATATTTTATATGTGATAAATTATTATAATATTTATATATTTAATATGTAATATTATAGTAATTTGTAAAATAGCAAATTTTGCTATAATTCTATATAGCCAGTTACAACTTTAAAAATGCTCAAAAAAGCGACGCGTCAGAATCGATTTTAAGGCGTTTTTAAAAGTGAGGACGTATAGTTTGTTGTCTAAAAAATACCTAAGATATAGGTAGATTGAGTATTTTAGAAATTTTTCAAAATTATATTATATTAAATAGAAAAATATTAGATAGAATTAGATAAAAGTTATGAAATTATATAAGATATAAAAAATATAAGATTAATCTATAAAATAGCTAGAAACTGATTTTAGAACGTTGAAATGATAATAAGAACAAATATATTGATAAGTGAATATAGCCGTGTTGGTTTATAATAGTTGAAAGTCTTAAATATGTAGAAGAAGATATATTTTGAAGGTTATTATTTTCCTACTCCTTATTGCACAAAACTTACATTTTGTGCAATAAGATTTACTCTTTTTTAATCCAACTCTTTTGTATTTTTATTCTTCCCTATCTTCTCTTTTAGAATATAGTTCATTATATACGAAAAACTATATTTCTGTAATTTTTAGATTAAACTTATCTTCGAAAACTTTTTTCTTTGCAATATACTCTTTCGTTTTAAATCCTTTTACATCAATAATTTCATTTGTATTATCATTATGGAAAACTATAAAATCAGCTTTATATTTTAAACCTGGTGCCAATATAAATGTTGGTTGTAAACAAAAACCTCTTATCTCATTTGCTTTTAATTTTAATTTTAATTCACAGTAATAGTCTGCTTCTTTTTGACTATCAAATCTATGTCCATCAATTGATATTTTATATGCTTTATATTTGCTTTTCTTTTTTGAACCATTTGTAAATTCTTTATAATCATCTATGCTCCAGTGTTCCACCTTAGCTCCCCTACCTCTTTATTTAGTTATTTTTCACATTATATCACAAAAAATAATTGGAGTATATATATTTTACTCCAATTATTTTCTTAATTAATTTGTATTAAATATTAACTTTTAGTATTTAAATAAATTAATTTATATCTTTACATTTTTAAAAGCCTTAAAATCGATTTTATAGCGTTATTTTTTAGATTTAATTTTTATTTTACGTTCTTTAAAAATACGGACATTTTTTCAATAAATTCTTCATTATCTTTGGTTGCAACCATTTCTTTTATTAATTCTTCTGTTACATCTGCTACAGACATAGAAGACATAGCTTTTCTTAGTGCGAAAACTGTTTCTTGTTCTTTTGGTGTTAAAAGAAGTTCTTCTCTTCTTGTTCCAGATTTATTAATATCAATAGCAGGGAATATTCTCTTTTCAGATAATTTTTTATCTAAGTGAACTTCCATGTTTCCAGTTCCTTTAAATTCCTCGAATATAACATCATCCATCCTACTACCAGTTTCAATTAATGCTGTTGCTAATATTGTTAAACTTCCGCCGTTTTCTATATTTCTTGCTGCACCGAAGAATTTTTTTGGCTTATGTAATGCAGTTGGATCAAGACCACCAGATAATGTTCTTCCTGAAGAAGGAATAACAATGTTGTACGCTCTTGCAAGACGAGTAATACTATCTAGTAATATTACAACATCTTTGCCTTGTTCAGTAAGTCTTTTTGCTCTTTCTAAAACCATTTCTGCTACTTTAACATGATGCTCA
>CAJMQM010000004.1 GCA_905215615.1 uncultured bacterium
TTTTAATATTCTAAAAGTAGT
Organism: uncultured bacterium; assembly: GCA_905215615.1. Lineage (GTDB taxonomy): Bacteria > Bacillota > Clostridia > TANB77 > CAG-508 > CAG-273. Next base: position 22 of record CAJMQM010000004.1, read on the forward strand.
TTCTTTAGGATTGTTTAATTTTTCATTACTCTTTTCAAAATTTATTCCTGGTCCTTTTCCTATCCTTGGTTGTGGTACTGATTTAGCCGACACTCTCAAGCACCTCCTCACCTAATTGTGATACAGCTATACTTCTATATATTTCACTAGTTTTTAATAATTCTTTATGTGTTCCTATATTGGCTATTTTTCCATCATCCATTACTATTATCTTATCTGCATCCATAACACCTGATATTCTTTGTGCAATTACTATAACAGTAGAATCTTTCATAGTTTCTTTTATAGAATTTTGAATTTTTGCTTCTTTAGCCATATCGTCTACATGTTCTTGTGGTGTTTTGCCGTTTTTTATAGCAACCTGTTCTACCTTTTGTCCATGCTCGTCCGTACCAGTAAGAAGATATGCATCATACCCTCTTTGTTCTTTATATTTTTTAATTGTATTTGCAAGTGTTTCTGTATATGCTGTTCCTATGTGGTATTTACCACTAGGGTAATATATCGGTGTTGTTATATAAAATTTTTCTTTCATTATAAACCCCTTCCTTCCTTTCTTATTTAGTTTAAGACACAAGTAGATATTTTTTCTACTTATGTCCTTTTTCTTTTATTTTAGCTTTTCTTCTATAAAATCTGCTAATTCTTGTGCCTTTTTAGTTATATATTCTTTATTTTCTCCTTCTATCATAACTCTTACTAAAGGTTCCGTGCCAGAAGGTCTTATTAAAACCCTACCATTGCCAGCAAATTCTTTATCAAGTTTATCAATTCTTTTCTTAATTTCTTCATCTTTATCATAATCATATTTTTTATCACTGCTTACTTTTGCATTAATTAAAACTTGTGGGTATATATTTATGACCTTACATAATTCAGATGCTGACATTTGTTTTTCTAGCATTACTTTTATTAGCATAAGTGATGTTAGTATTCCATCTCCTGTTGGATTATAATCTAAGAATATTACATGTCCTGACTGCTCCCCACCTAGATTATAGCCATTTTTTAACATTTCTTCTAATACATATCTATCTCCAACTTTTGTTTGTATTAGATTTATATTATTTTCTTCTGAATATTTCTTTAGTCCTAAATTACTCATTACAGTTGCAACAACTGTGTTTCTCATTAAAGTATCTTTTTCTTCCATATATTTAGACATTATTGCTAAAATTCTGTCCCCATTTATTTCGTTACCATTTTCGTCTACTGCTAAACATCTGTCACCATCACCATCATATGCAATTCCAAGGTTGCAATGGTTTTCTACAACATATTTTTTTATAACATCTAAATGTGTTGAACCACAATGTTCATTTATATTTGTACCATTTGGTGTGTTATTTAAAATATAGTGTTTTATTCCAAGTGCTGTAAATACTTTTTCTGCAATAACAGATGTAGCTCCATTTGCAGTATCTATAGCAACAATAAAGTTTGATTTGTCTACATTTTCAAAATCTTCTTCAAAATTTTTTCTAAAGAAATACAAATATTCATCTAATAAATCTGTTCTAATTTCAGATACGCCTATTTTATCATTTACGGCTGTAAGTGAATCTAATTTATTTGAATCCATTATTTCTTCTATTTCTTCTTCTAATTCATCTGGAATTTTCATACCCTTATTACTAAAGTATTTTACTCCATTAAATTCATATGTGTTGTGTGAAGCGGAAATAACTACACTAGCATCTGCTTTAAGTTTTTTTGTTAGGTATGCTACTCCTGGTGTAGGTATAACTCCTAGCATTTTTACATTAGCACCATAGCTTAAAAAACCAGCTGTCATAGCACTTTCTATTAGTGTTCCAGATATTCTTGTATCTCTTCCTATTAATATTGTAGGAGTATGGTTTGTACGTTTTGATAAAACATATGCTCCTGCTTTTGCTACTTTATATACTAATTCCGGAGTAAGCTCTGTATTAGCAATTCTTCTAATTCCGTCTGTTCCAAAATATTTTCTCATAAAATAAACCTCCATTTTTTTGATTTATATAATTATATTCAAATTATCTTATTTTAGGCTTAAAACTTCTCTCCTACATTTTATTTGGCATTTTTATTCCTAATAAACCTGCTCCTGTTTTTAATACTATGCCTGTTGCATATGTTAAATATATTCTTGCATCTTGCATTTCTTTGTCGTCACATAGAACTTTATTGTTGTTATAAAATGCACTATATGCTTTTGCAACTTCTATTAGATATCTTGCAACTATATATGGTTCATATTTATCTATTGCCTGCATTATTTTATCATTAAATTGATATAAAAGTTTTATTATTTTTATTGAGTCTTGGTCTAAAAGTTTTTCTATGTTAACATCTTTTAGTTCTGGTATATAGCCTGCTTTTTCTAGAACACTTTTTGTTCTTACATAAATATATTGCATGTAAGGTCCTGTTTCTCCGTTAAAATTAAGCATTATGTCCCAATCAAATATTTCATCTTTAATTCTGCTATTATATAAATCATTAAATATTACAGCACCAATTCCAACTTTTGTTGCAACATCGTCTTTATCTTCTAAATCTGGATTCTTATTTTCTATAATTTCTTTTACTTTTTCTATTGCCTCATGTAAAAGATCTTCTATTTTTACTACATTTCCGTCCCTTGTAGACATTTTACCAGTTTTTAGCATAACCATACCATATGGAACATGTACTAAGCCATTTATATATTTTTCGTCTAAGTCTAAACTTTTTGCAGTTTCAAATATTTGTTTAAAATGTAAAATCTGCTCATATGATGTAACATAAATATCTTTGTCAAAGTCATATGTTCTTGCTCTATATAATATAGCTGCTAAGTCACGTGTGGCATATGTTGTAGAACCATTTGATTTTTCAATAATACATGGTGGCATATCTTTATAAGATAAGTCTACTACTTTTGCTCCTTCTGATTCTACTAGTTTATTATTTTTTTCTAGTATATCTTTAACTTCTTGCATTTTATCTACATAAAAAGCTTCTCCGTTCCAAGAGTCGAAGTTAATATCCAGTAAATCATAAATTCTTTGAAATTCTTTTAAGCTTAAATCTCTAAATTTTTTCCATAGAGATACACAATATTCGTCTCCATCTTCAAGCATTTTAAAGTTATTTCTACATTGTTCTAGTACACTTTCATCTTCTTTGCATAAATCATTAATACGCACATATATTTTTGTTAATTCTTCAATAGGGTTGCTTTCTATATCATATTCTGAACCCCACCTTTTATAGCCTTCTATTAATTTAGCAAACTGTGTACCCCAATCTCCAATGTGATTTACACCTGTGCAATTATAATTTAAAAATTTATACATTTTGTATAAGCTATTTCCTAAAATTGTTGTACGCAAATGTCCTATATGAAATGGTTTTGCAATATTAGGTGAAGAATAATCTATAACTATGTTTTTACCTTTTCCTATTTCACTACTACCATAGTTTTCTTTTTTGTCTTCTACTTCTTTTAATACATTTTCTATTATCTTTTTATTGTTAATATAAAAGTTTATGTATCCGCCTACAACTTCTACTTTTTCAAAGTCCTCACTTAAAACAATACCATGTTTTAGTTCATTAGCGATTATTGGTGGTGCTTTTTTCATGGTTTTTGCTAATCTAAAACATGGAAAAGCATAATCTCCATTTTTACTATCAGATGGAATCTCAATATATTCGTATAATTCGTTTTTATCTATATTAGTTATATCTGATATTTGTTTTGCAATTTTCTCCTTAAAATCTAACATAATAAATCCATCCCTTTCTTATTTTACTTAAAGGCATAAAAAATTTCTTTAAAAGTTTTTACATTAAAAAGAAGTAATGCATAATTCTCTACTATTATACATTACTTCAATAATCTTTGCAATATTTTTAATCACCTAAATTTATTCCTATATGTCTTGCAGTTTTTACCAAGTCATGATCCATAGTAACTCTTCTTATATTACTTTCTGGTGTATTTCCAGAAACTGCTCCTATTACTTTATTATTTCCAACAACTTCTTCTAATGGTACAGAGCTTAATCTTCCATCTCTAATTACTGCAAGTCTATTAAATTCACCATTTAGTGCCAATTCCATTGCTTTTGAACCATATTTAGTAGATAAAACTCTATCATAAGAAGTTGGTGTTCCTCCTCTTTGCATATAACCTAAAACTGTACACCTTGCCTCTAGTCCTGTAAGTTTTTCTAATTCTCTTGCGACTCTTTCTCCTGCTCCTCCAAGTTTTGTATTATCTACACCAGCTCCATTATCTCTAACATTTGCTACAGATATATCTCCACCAATTGGTTTAGCACCTTCTGCTACAACTACTACACTAAAGCTTTTTCCTCTATTTTTTCTATTAATTACTTTTTTTGCAGCACTGTTAATATCATATGGAATTTCTGGAATTAAAGCAACATCTGCTCCACCTGCAATAGCTGACTCAAGTGCAATCCAACCTGCATATCTTCCCATAACTTCTAATACCATTATTCTGTGGTGTGTCTCACCTGTTGTGTGTAATCTATCTAATGCATCTGCTGCAACAGATACAGCCGTATTATAGCCAAATGTTATTTCTGTACATGCAACATCATTATCAATAGTTTTTGGAACTCCTATAACATTAATTCCTTTTAAAGATAAATCTCTAGCAGACTTTTGTGTTGCATCTCCTCCTAAAGTAAATAAACAGTCTATGCCATCTTTTCTTATGTTTTCTACACATATATCTGATAAATCTTTATAAACTTTTTTTCCATCTTCTTCTACAGGGTATTGAAATACATTTGCATTAGTTGAAGAGCCAATTATAGAACCTCCTTTTGGTAAAATTCCTACTGCATTTCCATCTCCACTTGTAGATAATTTTACAAAATTGTTTTTTAGTAATCCTCTATAACCATCTATAAAACCATAACACTCTACTCCATTGTTTTCTGCTGTTTTTAGTATTGCTCTAATAACAGCGTTAAAACCTGAAACATCTCCACCATTTGCTAAAATTGCTACTCTTTTTAACATATATACCTCCTATAAATTTGTCTATCGTAATTCTTTAATTATTATATCAATAAAAATAAAAATTACAACTAGAAAGTTGTAATTTTTAAAATAATTATAGGCTATAAATTTTTTATTTGTTACTTATATTAATATTCTCCACTTTAACACTTAGCTCTCTTGTAATAATGTTTTGTATTTGTGCAATATCTTTTTCTTCCAATTTATCTGCTTTTACAATTATACTAACATTTTCACCATTTACAAATATTATTAAATCTTCAAAGCCTTTTACCTTTATAAGATTTTCTGCTATCATTATAGAATTTTTTTCCTTATTTATTCTAGAAATCTCTTCTTGTGCAATTGATTTTTGGTCTTCTGAAACATTTTCATTATCTATTATTTTTTGGTATGTATCTAATGATTGTGAATACATTGTATCTCTATCTAACCTTGATTGTGTAAAATAACTATTATCTCCTTCTTGTTTAACTTCTGTAGCATTTGTATCTATTATTTCTTCATTTGTTTCATTTACTATTTCTTGCTCTACTATAGATGTTTCGGTCTCTTCTACAATGTTTGTTTCAGTAGTATTTTCTTCTACTGCATTTGCACTAACTAGTTTTGCATCTCCAATAGATGCCATTTCTTCTCCATCTGCTAAAGTACTTGTTGGTATTAAGTTTCCATCTCCACTAAAGTTAAGATACCCTGCTACTATTAGCATTAAAGCACCTACAAAAATAATAATTTGATTTTTCTTAATTACCTTCATAAACATTTTTCTTCTCCTTGGCACATATAAAATTTGGGTTTTAAAAAGTTGCCCATAAACTTATTTTTTCGATTACTATTTGTATTGTTACATACAGTATTTTTAACTTTGCATTTCAAATACTTGTATTTTGTGTGTAGCAAGTCCTGTAACAGCCTCTACCGCTTGAACTATTTTTGCCTTAACATCTGCATTTGATGCTCCTTTTGCGGCTATAATTGCTCCTTCTATTTTTGGGCTCACTATGCTTTGTGTTATTGGTTCTTTTTCTCCATTACTTTCTTTAAAAACTACATCCTTTTTACTATCTGATTCTGTAACCTTTCTTGTTCCTCCAGACTGGTCTGTTTCTTCTGTGTCTTTAGTTGTGGTATCTTCATTATATAGAGGTACTGTTTGGCTAGTTTGTGAATATGTTATCATAACTTTTACATCTCCAACTCCATCTATTTTAGAAAGTATATCTTCTAATTTTCTGTCCATATCATATGTGTCTGTAGAAGTTTCTATAGATTCATTTGTAGTTGTTGCAAGCTTTTTGTTTGGGTCTGAAGCGGGTTCTTTTTCTTCTTCGCTTTCTCCTGTATTCCATATTAAATTAATAACAATAACTGTAATTATTAAAATAAGTATAAAAACTACTAAATTCTCTATTTTCTTTTTATTATTTCCTCCATTTTCCTCATCTTTCTTAGCAACAAGAGCTTTAATTTTTTCTTTAAACATACATACCTCCTTAATTTATATTAATGTTTTCTTTACTTATTTCATAAGTAGATTCTAAATACTCTTTAACTTTATTTTTTTCATAAGCTGTAAGGTCTGAGTTATAGTCTTTTGTATTAGTTGTTTCGTTATTATTATTCTCATTATTTCCTATTTCTATTTTTATGCTATTTATTTCTTCTACTTTATTTACTATACTGTTTTCTTCATTATTATCTGTTTCTTCATTAACCTTTTTTAATGTTAAGTTTAAAGTTTTTATCTCATATGTTTCATCATCTTTTATTTCTATATTACAAGAAACTACATCATACCCTTTATTTTTTAATTTTGAATTTATATCTGTTTTTAAATTTGCTATATATATATCTTTTATGTTACTAGAATTGTTTGAGTTTAAGTCATTATAAATGGATTTACTGTCTGCTTCTGAATAAAACTTTTCTAAATTAAATTCTTCACTTATATTAAAATTTTTACCCGTAATTTTTGTAATAACAGGAGAAACTATTGAAAATAATATATATACTCCAATTACTACTTTTATATATTTTTTACAATTTCCATCTGGTAGTATCATTTCAATAATTGTTGCTATAATAACTGCAATTATAATACCTTGTGCCCAACTTGTAATCCACTCAACCATTTCATCCTCCGTTTATCTATACATTAAACCACTATTTGAAATTTTAATTACTAATGTAACACCAATAATTAACATAACACTTATACTACAAAGTATAGCAAATAATATTTTAAATGTGTCTCCCATCTGATCTAACAATTTTATAACTTTTCCATCTGCAATAGGCTGGCACACAGCTGCACAGAGATAATACAGTCCCATTAAAATTGCTAGCTTTATTATTGGTGCCATACAAATAGAAATAACTACTATTACACCTACTATTCCTACTGCATTTTTTAAAATTGCTCCACATCCTATTACAGTTTCTACTGCATCACCTAAAATTTTACCTACAACAGGTATAAAATTAGAAACTGCTGCTTTTGTTGTTTTAGCAGTAATTCCATCTACTGTACTACTTAAGCTTCCTTCCACAGATGCTAGTCCAACAAATATTGTAAGTACAATTCCCAAAATCCATATAACAGATGAATTAAAAAATTTAGATAATCTGTCTAATTGTATTCTTTCAGAAACTTTTGATACAATTGCTAATGCTGTAGAAATTAAAACAAATGGGATTATTACCATATTTATAAAATTGCCTATAAAAGTTATTAAAAACAATAATATTGGTTCTAACAATCCAGCTGATGTAAAACTTCCTGTTGTAAGCATTAATGTTATTAAAATTGGTATTAGACTATTCATAAATCCTACTAAGCTGTCTATAGAACTTCTAACCATTGAGATTATGTCTGCAAAATTAACCATTATTAATGTTACAATAAGTATATATTGTACATAATATACAATTTGTGATACGGTTTTGTTTTCTAATCCATCACTTATACTTTTTAGTATGCTATGTATAACAATTATTACAACAACAGTACCTAATACACCTATGCAGTCTATAATTTCTTTTGAAGCAACACTTAGAAACTTTTTTATAATGCTTTCATTATCTATTTCTCCTTTTATTGCTTTATTAAAAATATCTCCTATGTCCATATCTCCATATAAACCTGATGTGTATTTATTTGCCTCATCTAAAAACCCACTTATATTCAAAGAATCTTTTTGAGAATTTAGTATATCTTCTGTACTGGTTTCTTCTGCAAATACATTATTACTGCTTATAAGTATAAAAAATATAGTTAATATTATTAATTTAAATAAGCAATTTGTTTTTTTCATTTGTCCTCCTTTTCTTTATATTGGTTCTTTTAATAATGAATTGTTTTTTATTAAATAATTTAAGGTAGAACTTTTAATATTGTTTCTAATAGGCTTGCTATTATTGGAACAGACATAGCTATTATAATTACCTTTCCTCCCATATCTACTTTAGATGCAATAGCTGTTTCTCCCGAATCTTTACAAATGCTTGAGGCAAATTCTGTTAAAATAGCTATACCTGTAATTTTTATTAATAAAAATATAAATTCATTATTTATTGATGTTTTATTTGCCAAGTTTGTTAGTAAATCAATTATTGCAGAAAGTTTGTCCATTACTAAAAGTAAAATAATAATACCTGCTGCTACAGAAACATACATGGTAAATTCTGGTCTGTATTGTTTTACTATTATAATTATTATAAGTGCAATTAAACCAACTCCTATAATTTTTATAATGTCCATACGCTATTCTTACATAACTTAATTATGTAAATCTCCTTTCTATAAACCAAACATCGTTCTAACTGTAGTAAATAATGTACTAATTTCTTTTATAACTAATGTTAATACAATAATAAGCCCTGCTAATGTAGTCATCATTGCTTGGTCCTCTCTTCCAGCTCTTACAAGTACCTGATATAAAACTGCCACTAAAATTCCTATTGCAGCTATTTTAAATAATAAATTTATGTCCATATTTCCCCTTTCTTGCACCTTTAATGTGCCTTTTATATTTTTCACGTTATGCTAAAATAATTACAATGGTTATTCCTACAATAACCCCAAGTGTTTTATACATTTTAGAATTTTTTTCTCTTTCTTGTTTAGCTTCTTCAATTTGTGTATCTATAAAATTATTAACTAATTTTATTTCACTAATTTGACCATTTAAATCTGTTTTTCCAAGCATCCTTCCTAATCCATTTATTATTTCTATATCTTCTTTTTTTAATGATGTACCTGTGTTTTCTAAAGCGTAATTCCATGCATCCCCTGCCGGCATATTTTGCATTTTGATTGAAGCGGTTTTGAATATATTGCCAACATTTCCTTGAATTTTTTTAGATATATCTTCAAACACTGTTGGTATATCTTCATATGTAAATTTAATTTTATTTTCAAACATATTTAAAGCATTTTTTATTTCTTTAAGTTCTTGTTCTCTATTGGTATATTTTTTAGCAATCATTATTCCAATATAAGCACTTGCAGCTATTATCATTGAAAAAATAAATATTTTAATTAAAAACATCTTTTGTTACATGGCATACTTTGTTATAGCACTACCATTTTCTCCTTTCTTACAAGAATATTTAATTATATTTCTGTTTTCATCAATAAATAAAAACATTTCAAATATTTCTAGCTTATATAAATTATTTAAAATAGGGTTTAGAGAAATATCTTTCATACTTGAGCCATGTGCAGTAAAAACTCCTTTAACTCCAGAGCATACAGCATAATTTATTGCTTCTACATCTTCTATAGTTCCAATTTCGTCTGCTACTATTACTTTTGGGTTCATAGACCTTACTAGCATTTTCATACCAATTGCTTTTGGAACATTTGCTAATACATCTGTTCTTAAACCTATATTATTTTGCGGAATACCTTTATACATTGCTGATATTTCGTCTCTTTCATCTACCAGCCCAACATTAATTCCATTAAAATTTAAACTTGATATTCCACTACTTATTTGTCTTACTATATCTCTTAAAAGTGTTGTTTTACCTCTTCCTGGAGGTGAAACAATTATTGTATTGTAAATTGTGTTATTTTTAAAATCTAAAATATCTTTTATTATTTTGTTACTACATCCTAAAATTTCTTTTGCTATTCTAAAGTTTAGGCTATATATATAAGAAATATTTATAACTTTTCCGTTTTCAATAACAACATTTCCTGTTATTCCTACTCTATGACCACCTTTAAGTGTTATATAGCCATTACAAATTTGTGTCTGATATGAGTAGATAGAGTTATCACATATAATTTGCAAAATTTCTAGTAAATCTTGCTGTGTAGTTATATAGTTCAAAATAATATCTGCTTGTCCTACCTTTAATACAATATTTTTATTTGCTCTTATTCTAATTTCTTCTAGTTCATTAAATTTATTAGTATATTTATTAAGTTCATTTCTAATATATAAAGGAAAATAATTTAATATTTTGTCCAACTTTTTTCACTCCCAACTAGAATTTAAATAAAAAAATAAAACATAGTCATATATTAATATATATGCTATGTTTTTATTTTTAGAACTATTTATTTAAAAATATTAAATTATTTTAAATTTTGTTTATTTTTATAGCCTGCAACTTTAGTACTTATGTGTTTGTAGTAGCATTTATAGAATTAACAAGAGTATTAGTAACATTTGTTACATTTGTACTATTACTATTACTATTACTATTTCCTTGTTCTACAATTCCACATGCTGTTATATAGCCAGTAGTTGGTTCATATGCAAATGTAACTGTATATGTTTTGTCTGTTAATATGGCTGGAACTGTATTTTGTACAGTACTTGTAGTTGGTGCTGATACTGTGCTTCCATCTGTATAAGTTTCACTTGTAATTTGTATTTGTTTACTTACATCGTTTGCATATTCTTGGTTATGTGTTTCTATTGTGTTTATTAGTGTTCTAGCTTGTGAGCCTTGTATATTACCTTCATATGCTAAAAATCCTGAATTATATACTGCAGCAGCTTGTTGCTCTAAACTTGTATCTCCTATTGTACTAGATGCTGCATTGTAAATATAAGTACTAAGTGTAGGACCCATAACCCACATAAACATTGGATTTACAAGTGCAGTTGGATAACCAATTTCTTGCATTTGGCTAGAATTTTTTTGTTCTATTATAGTTCCTAACTGACTTACAAATGTTTGAACTTCTGTATCTGAGTAATTATTTAATACAATAGTATTGTTTAAATCAAAGTCTTCAATTGCAACACTATCTTTGAAGCTAACATTGTTTGAAAAATTATATTCTAAGTTTACAGAGTCATTAAAACCTGCAGATATATTATAATTTTCTGCCACACTATCTGTATTAATGTTTGTATATGATGTTTCTATTCCAAACGTTAAATATTCATCAGTAGTTTGTGCTGTTATATCAAAGTTATATGTGAGATTTGAGTTGTTCTCATTTTTACTAATTGCTATTTCTAATTCTATAGTGTCGTCTTCTTCTGTGGTAGCAGAAGTTGTTAGCCCTGTACTATCTAAATTATTTACACCAGTATTGCTACTTATACCTGTATTATTTAGCCCTGACATTTTTAGTGCAATTTTATTAACTTTCCCATCAAGTTGTGTAATAGTAAAATCTACACTTCCATCTTCTATTACCTGTGCTTGTAAATTGCTTACAACATTATTTATATTTTCTGCTGTTAATATAGTGTTAGTTGTACCAGATATCTCTTGATATATACCATTAATTTTATTAATTACAACTGTATCTTGGCTTAAAGTTTGTAATATTTGCACATCTATATTTTTTATATCTTCATATGAAAGTGTTAAAGTGTAACTTATAGAACCATCTGAATTTTCATTTTTAGAAAATTTATCATCACTTAAATTTTCTAAAGTTGGTGTAAGGTAATTAGCTGTTAAATGTGCAATTTCTTCATCTGTAAGTTTTAAGCTTTGTATTTCATTAAATTCTATTTTAGAAGGTAATTGTAATGAAGTAGTGTTTATACCAAATTTTTGTAATAATTCTGGTATGTTATTATTTTCAATTCCAATATAATTTGGTAAAACAAAATCTGCCTGTAAAGCATATATATCTTCTACTTGTTTATATTTAAAAGGTAAGCTAACATCGTTTGTGTAGAATATGTTTATATCTTGTTCTGTTCTATTATTTAAATTATCAGTTTTTCCTGAAAAATTAATTCTTGTATTATTCCCATAGCTTAGCATATTATTTATTTGTGTTTCTGCACTTTCTGTTGTCGTTATGTCTGAGCTATTGGTATTACTTGCCGCAATATTTACAGTAAAACTTCCATTGTTCTCGTATGGTGTACTTGCTTTTCTATTTGTGTAATCTTCTATACTGGCTGGGACAAATGCTGTTTTTTCTTCACCCATACTTAATGCATATTTTGAAAATAATTGCTTATCTGATTTGAATAAGTCTGTTAGAAAGAAAAGTAACGCAAAGGCTGCTATAACTAAAACTACCCAAACAACTATTATAATTATCGCTATTTTTAAACCTTTATTCTTTTTCATAAGTACTACTCCCATCTTTATAAATGAATTGATTCATTTATTTTAATATTTTTGTATTAATTAAATTAATAATATCCCTTATTAAAATATTATTCTTCCCAGTTGTGGTATACGTTCATTACATCATCTAGGTCTTCTAAATTATCTATTAATCTTTGCATTTTTTCTCCATCTTGTTCGCTTAATTGAATATATGTAGATGGAACCATTTGCACTTCTGCCTCTAAAAATTCTAGTCCTTGTGCTTCTAAAGCTTCTCTAACTCTAGAAAAGTCTTCTGGTAATGTTGTTATTTCATATACTTCATCACTTACTTGAAAGTCTTCTGCTCCGCTATCTATTGCAAGCATCATTAAATCATCTTCAGATAAGTTTGTTGTTGTTTTGTCTATTACAATAACACCTTTTTTGCTAAATAAATATGATACACATCCGCTTGTCCCTAAGTTTCCTCCTGCTTTATCAAATGCATGACGTACATCAGCAGCTGTTCTATTTTTATTGTCTGTGCTTGCCTCAACAATTACTGCAACACCGCTTGTTCCATAACCTTCGTATACTATTTCTTCGTAATTTTCGTTGTTGCCTGAACCTGATGCTTTCTTTATTGCATTGTTAATTGTATCATTTGGCATATTGTTTGCTTTACATTTTGCTATTACGTCTTTTAATTTGGAATTACCTGCCGGGTCTGGTCCACCTTGCTTTACTGCTAATAATAGCTCTCTACCTAGTTTTGTAAATATTTTTCCTCTTGCTGCATCTGCCTTTCCTTTTTTTGCTTGAATATTGTGCCATTTGCTATGTCCTGACATTGTTAATTCCTCCTTTATTATTTCTTAGCATTTAAGCCTTTTTTAAATTTTATAGTAAAAAATATCTATAAAAATTTTATACCCCAAAATATTGTAGCATATTTTTTATATTTTGTGTAGTATTTTTTTATAATTTACCTTTTTTATTCATTTTCTTTAATCTTCTATGTATTAGTAATTCTTAAAAAGATTATAACTAAAAAAAAGAAAATTATTCTATACTAATAATTTTCTTTTTCAAAACTAGATTATTGTTTCATATTAGTTCAATTGATTGCACTATAATTAACAAAAGCTTAGCATTATTTGTTTTTATAACTATAAGCTTTCTTCTAAAATTTCAAATATTTCTTCATGTGTTAATTGCTTGCAACAGCCTTTACTTATATTACTTGAATTTGCTACTTTTTTAAGTATTTCTTTATCTGTAATATTCATCTCTGTTAATGTAGTAGGTAATCCAATTTCTTTTATAAATTCTGCTAATTTCTCTATTCCTTTTATTGCAATTTCTTCATCGCTTAAATCTGTTTTTTCTACCTTCCATACCTCTTTTGCAAAACGAACAAATTTACCGCTAGTCCTTGTCCATGATTACAATTTGTATATGCTCCTAATTGATGTTCAATTTGATGTGCTTGAAAATCTGTTATTTTTCCCAGCTTTAATAATCCATTTTCTGCAATAGAAGCATCCCACATAAGTTCACTTCTTACATATTTATTTTCAGGATTTTTAATAACTTCTCTTATATTTTTTATTACATTTTTCATAATTGCTTCATTTATTTCATCAGATACATTTGTGTCTTCTGAAATTCCAAAATAAGTTTCCATACAATGGCTTAATGTATCAAATGCTCCAGAAATTACTTGCTTCATTGGAACTGTTAATGTGTATGTTGGGTCTAGTACTACGAAGTCTGATAAAGCTCCATATACACCTGTTTTTACATTTAGTTCTTCATTTGTTATAACTGCTCCTGAATTCATTTCTGCTCCTGTTCCGCTTACTGTAACTACTGATGCCATTGGAATAAATTCCTTTGGAAATTGTCCTTTTTCAAATTTATTCATCATGTTCTTATTATAACATAATTTTGTTTTATTTATATAAAATTATAGTATTTTTATTTATTTTAAATTTTATTATATAACAAAGCTGGTTTACCAATATTAAACCAGCTTAAGAATTATTTTAAGATATTTATTAAGTATTATGTTGTTAATGTTTGCTTTTATTTCTTGGGTCAAAAAAATTTTTCATATCTAAACCCTCATGTTCTAATAATTTTATTTTTTTATCTATTCCACCTCCATAACCTGTTAAATTACCATTTGCTCCTACAACTCTATGGCATGGAATAATTATAGAAATAGGATTATGTCCTACTGCTCCACCAACTGCTTGAGCAGACATTTCTCTTATATTTCTTTTAACAGCAATTTGTTTTGCAATGTCGTTATATGTAATCACTTTTCCATATGGAATATTGCACAAAATTTTCCATACATCCTGCCTAAAACTGGTACCAAATGGTTTTAGATTTAACTCTTTTATATTAGGATTTTCTTTATTAAAATATCTATCTAACCAGTTTTTAGTTTCAATTAATGTTTCATCACTGTTAAATTCTATTACTTCTTCTTTAAAATTCTGTAGATAACCTTTTTGCCCATTAATCCATAAACCTATTAAATTATTATCTTTACTTGCTAGTAATATATCTCCAAGAAAAGATTTATAATGTGTTGTATAAATCATTTTTTACCTCATTTATATTTTAATATTTAAGTAGAAACTCTTATATTTTAAACTGTATTTATAATTCTGCGTTTTTGTTTGTCCTTCTGAATTTTTTGTGGAATATTTTTATCTTTATAAAGTTTCTATAATTTTCCTATAAGATAAAAAAAGTAGCAACCTTTTGTTACTACTGATTTTATTATTTTGCAAATGCAAAACTAATATTTTATTGAAGTCCATATTTTTTCTTAAATTTATCTGCTCTACCACCAGTTGTTTCTCTTTTTAAGTTTCCTGTCCAAAATGGATGACATTTAGAACAAATATCAACTTTTAAATCTTGTTTTGTTGAACCAACTGTCATAACATTGCCACATGCACATGTAATAGTTGTTTCATTGTATGATGGATGTAATCCTTCTTTCATTTTGTATTCACCTCTCCTTTACTTTTTTAAAAAACTATTTTATATCATAACATATATTAGAAATTTTTTCAAGTAAATGATTAAATTTCTATTTAAAAACTAATTAATTATTTTCTTCTTGCATTTGTTGTTGCTGAATATATCTAGCTGATGATTCCAATTCTTGGTCTAAAGATGCTTTATGTACCAATTTATTTATAATATTAAAAAGGCAAGCAATTATTAATATAAACAATAAAACTTTTTTCCATATTTTACCTATCATATCTTTTTCTCCTAAATGTAATACAGATTAATTATACTACTTTTAGAAATAATATGCAACATATTTTTTATTTTAAAGTTAATAATATATTTGAAAAGCTTAGTGTTTATTGTAAAAACTTAGTTTGAAAGGATGATACAAATGCAAAAATCAAAATATTTTTTTATAATTCCAATTGTTTTATTATTCTCTTTTATTTTTATCATATATAGTAATAATAATGTACAAAAAGAAGAAGAAAATGTTGGAAATAATCAAACATATAATTCTGAAAAAACATCTACTAGCTCAAATTCAATAAATAATTCTACTTCTAACACAAGTATAACAAAATCTTCAACTGAAGAAAAAGAAGTTGCTTCTTATTCTACTCCAATACAAATTGATGATGATAATAGGGATAAAAATATGGAGATTAGCTCTCAAAAGATAAATGGTACTATAATAAAAGTTGGAGAAGAATTTTCTTTTAATAAAATAGTTGGTAGTCCTACTGAGGAAAAAGGCTATGAAAAGGCTGGTGTTTTTGTAAACGGCAAAAAGGTAAAAGGCTATGGTGGAGGAAATTGCCAAGTAAGTACAACTATATATAATGTTGCTCTTAAGGTTAAAGGATTAGAAATAACAGAAAGACATGAACATGGAAAAGAAGTTGGTTATGTAAAAAAAGGTGATGATGCTACTGTTGCTTATGATACATTGGACTTAAAGTTTAAAAATAATACTGAAAATGATATAAAAATATTGGTGGAAGTAACAGAAAGTAAAGTTACTGCCAAAATTATAAAAATTGAATACTAGTTTTACTTCTAAAATAAAATTCCCTCGAATAATATTTACTAAATTGGAGGGATTTTTTATGACATTAAAAAAATTAATAAGCATTTTATGTATTTTTATATTTTCTTTTTTTATAGTAACAACTTCGTATGCAAGTTCTGAGATATATGTTTGGTCTCCTACTTCTGAGCCTTTGAATAATACTAATTCAAATACTTCGACTGAAAATAGTGTTAATACAACATCCAATAGTATTTCTAGCAATAGTACAACAAATAATTCTGAAACTAATTCTACTTCTAATAGTACATCATCTAATAATAGTGTTAGAACATCAGATAGCAGTAATTCTAACAATACTAGTACAACTGAAAATTCGCTTTCTAGTGTAATGACAAGTGCAAGTGCTGTTGGTACTGACTTAAATTTAGAATCTGGTGGAGCAGTTTTAATAGAGCAAAATTCTGGAAGAGTTTTATATGACCACAATATGCATCAAAAATTAAGACCTGCAAGTGTTACTAAAGTAATGAGTTTGCTTCTTATAATGGAAGCTATAGATTCTGGTAGATTGTCATATACAGATAAAATACCATGTACTGAAACAGCTGCTGCAATGGGTGGTTCACAAATTTGGCTTGATGTTAGAGAAGAACTTACAGTAGATGAAATGTTAAAAGCTATATGTGTAGTATCTGCAAATGACTGCACTGTTGCTATGGCAGAATATTTAGCTGGAAGTCAAGAAGCATTTGTAGAGCAAATGAATTCAAAAGCTAAAGAACTTGGCATGAACGACACTACTTTTAAAAACTGTCATGGAATAGATGAAGATGGACACGAAACTTCTGCATATGATATTGCACTTATGTCAAGAGAATTACTTACAAAACACCCTGATATTACAAAATATACAACAATTTGGATGGATTCGCTTCGTGATGGAAAGTCTGAATTAGTAAATACAAATAAATTAATAAGGAATTATAAAGGTGCTACTGGTTTAAAAACTGGTTCTACATCTATTGCTCTTTATAATTTATCTGCTAGTGCCACAAGAGATAATTTGTCTTTAATTGCTGTTATAATGAAAGCACCTACCACAAAAATTAGGTTTGCAGAAGCAGAGAAACTTTTAGATTATGGATTTAACAACTTCCAATATTCTAAATTTGCAGAAAAAAACGATGTGTTAAAAAATGTAGAAGTTCAAAAAGGTGTTAAAGATACTATAGAACTATGTTATGAAAGTGCTTCTGGTGCTTTGATAAAAAAAGGAGAATCTAAAAATGTAGAACAAACTATTACTGTTCCTGATATAATTAGTGCACCAATTAATAAAGGCGATGTAGTTGGAGAAATTATATATTCTATTGATGGCAATGAAGTTTTTAGAGTTAATATAATTGCAAATGAAACTGTAGAAAAAAACAATATTTTTAATATGATTAATTTTGTGTTTAAAAGATGGAGTTTCTTGAGGTAATTAAAGTCCACATGACAGATCGTTTCATGTGGACTCTTTATAAATTTACTCGTCTTCTCCTTCATCTTCTGTATCATCAATTTCGTTATACTCATATTCATAAGTAGTTGTTGCAGGTTCTTGTTTAGATATTCTGCTTCTACGAGGTTTAATTTTGCTTACTGTTGGATTTTCCGACATATCTTCTAGTGTTTCTTTTATTTCTTTTTGAATTGTCTCTCTTCTCTTATTTTGTTCTTTTTTGTCTTGTTGTATGTTTTGCATAATCTTGTTTAATTGGTTATTTATTTTTTCCATTAAATCTGGTACATAATCTAATAATCTATCTATAGATGAGCAATGCGAAACAGGTAATAATTTTACATTATTTTGTTGTACTACTAAAAATGCTACTGGAGTAATAGAAACTCCTGCTCCACTTCCTCCTCCAAATGGTAGCCTATATTGAATAGCCTCCTCTTTTTCTTTTTTAGTATATTCATCTACTGTTTCTCCTTTGAATTCACTTCCTCCAGCTGCAAAACCAAAACCAACTTTTGAAATAGGAATAATTATAATATTGTTAGTTGTTTCAATTGGTTCTCCTATAATAGTATTTACATCAACCATATTTTGCAAACTGTTCATTGCTGTAGTCATAAGACCTTCTATTGGATGTTCGCTCATTTTTATCACTTCTTCCTTTCTTTAAAAATTTGAATAGTATATTGATAATATGTACCATTTTTTCTTCAATTATACAATTTAATGATATTTTATATAAATTTTTGTTTAAATAAATTGGTTCCACATTATATTTACACTTATTATAGTTTTCCTTTTCTACTACAAATGGCAAAATGTTTGATATTAAAACAGATATTCCAATTACTAGGTATGAAGTAATAATAACATCTTCTAGTCCAAATTTTATATTCAAGTTCAATTTAGATATTTTTGGCTTTAATTCTTTCAAAATTTTTAAATCACTTAATTTAAAATCTTGTTCAAATTTTTTTAACATATTTTTATTAAAATTCGCTTTTTTTGCAATCTTGTTAAGTTTATCTTTATTTAAATTAATAAAAAACCATGTAAACTTTTTAAAAAGAACTAATGAAATTCTTATATTAAGCTCTTTATTTTTTACACTATTATATTTAACTATTTTATCTACTGTTTTTTCTTCCATATTTGTAAAGTCAAAGTTTTCAAAGCTAATTCTTATGTTTGATAAAAAAATTAAAAATACAATTAGTGTTATAATTATAAGTATTCCTAATAAAATAAAAACTAATACCATAGTAAACCTCCTTTAAGGTAAACTTTAGTATTAGCTTTTCCATTTTTTTTTAATTTAAACATGTTTTTGCCAATTTATTTATTATTTTCGTTTAATCTTTTATTTACTTTTTCTACTGTAATGTCTCCAAAAATAACTTTTTGGTCTGTAATTACTTTACTTCTTCTTGAAAGTTCTAGCAATCCTGTAAAAGCAGTAACAATTTCTTCTTTGTTGCATTTTTTAGAAGAAAATAATTTGTTAAATACAAACCTTTTATTTTGTATAAGCTCTTTAAACATTTCTTTTACTTTTTCTGCAACAGTATAGTGGTCCACAATTGCTATTTTATCTATGTTTTTGGCATTTTGATTTAGCCTATGCCTGCTTCTTTCTACTATACTTTTATATGCTTTAAACATATCTTCTCTAGAATAATGAATTTCTAGTTTTTGCTTTGGCAATTCTACTGTATCTGGTTGTTTAAATATCCTTTTTGAATTTTCTATAAATGCTTCTTTAAGTTTTGCAGATATTTCTTTGTATTTCTTATATTCAATAATTCTTCTTAATAGTTCTTCTTCTGAAAGTTCTTCCTCATCATCATTTTCTTTAGGAAGTAGACTTTTAGATTTTAAGTATATAAGTGCAGAAGCCATAATTAAAAATTCGCTTGCAATTTCTAAATTCATTTCTTCCATTTTATTTATATATTCTATGTATTGATCTGCAATTTCACTTATTTTAACATCACATATGTCCATTTTATTTTTATCTATTAAATGGCATAATAAATCAAGAGGACCTTCGAAGTTCTCTATTTTTATAGGATATTTATTTGATTCGTATGTTAATAAGTTTTGCATCTTTTACCTCTTAATCTTCTAAATTTCGTATTGTTTCTGAAGTATACCCTTTTTTTCTTAAGAAATTAATTATATCTTCTTTTTCCATATTTGCTTGTTTTTTATAATATAACTTTTGAGCACATTTTTGCTCATATTCTTTTAGAGTTTCTATATTTTTATCTATGTATTGTTCAATTATATCATTACTAACGCCTTTAGAAAATAGTTTATACTCAATTTCTTTTATAGATAATGTATTAATTGCTACAAATTCGTTAATAGCTCTTTCCACATATTTAGAATCATTTATATAACCAAGTTCTTTAAGGTTTTCTATAACTTCATCTAGCAAAATTTCATCAACAGAAGAAGAGAACTTCTGTCTTACTTCTTTTTCAGTTCTCTTCTTATACATAATATACTTTAGCATTTTTGTTTTTGTATTATCAAATTCTTCTATTGTGTATGACATTTTTTGTTTTATTCCTCCTCTGGAGCACTTTCTTGTTCAGGATCTACTTCTTCATCTCCTAAACTCTTTTCAAAGGCTTCTGAGAAGTTGTCTCTTACTTTCTTTTCTACTTCTGCCGCCATTTCTGGATGTTCTTCTAAATATTTTTTAGCATTTTCTCTACCTTGACCAATTCTTTCACCATTGTATGAGAACCATGCTCCACTTTTATTAACAATATCTAGATTAACTCCTAGGTCTAATACATTTCCTATTTTAGATATTCCTTGTCCATATAGTATATCAAATTCTGCTTCTCTAAATGGTGGAGCTACTTTATTTTTTACAACTTTAACTCTTGCTCTGTTTCCTACTACTTGTCCATCTTGTTTCATAGTTTCTATTTTTCTTATATCTAGTCTAACAGATGCATAGAATTTTAATGCTCTACCACCTGGTGTTGTTTCTGGGTTTCCAAACATTACACCAATTTTCTCTCTTAATTGGTTAATAAATACTATAACAGATTTTGATTTATTAATTACACTAGCTAATTTTCTTAATGCTTGTGACATTAATCTTGCTTGTAAACCAACATGAGCATCTCCCATGTCTCCATCTATTTCTGCTTTTGGAACTAAAGCTGCAACTGAGTCTATTACAATTATATCTATAGCACCACTTCTAACTAATGCTTCTGCTATTTCTAATGCTTGCTCTCCTGTATCTGGTTGAGATACTATTAAGTTATCTATATCTACTCCTAAATGTTTAGCATATACTGGGTCTAAAGCATGTTCTGCATCTATAAAAGCTGCTTCTCCTCCAAGTTTTTGTGCTTCTGCTATCATGTGTAGTGCAAGAGTAGTTTTTCCTGATGATTCAGGTCCAAATATTTCTATAATTCTTCCTCTTGGAATTCCCCCTATTCCTAAAGCTATATCTAAGCTTAGTGCTCCTGTTGGTATAGCCTCAACGTTCATTGCAGAGAAGTCTCCAAGTTTCATTACAGCTCCTTTACCAAATTGTTTTTCAATTTGTCCTAATGCCATTTCTAATGCTTTTTTCTTTTCTGGATTTTCATTACTCATTATTTATTCCTCCTAATTTGTTTTTCTGTATAAACATTTGTTTGTACTTATTATACATCACCATTTTTATTTGTCAAGCTTTTTTATAAATTTTTTTATTGTCTGTACCAGTTATAAAAATTATAATAAGTTGTATAGTTATTTGGTGTTATTTCTCCCATTAGTCCTTGCCCCGAAATTACCGTATTTTTATTTCTATATAGCCCTATATAAGGTACTTCATCTTTAGATATATTAATAATATTTTTATATTTTTCTTTTAATAAGTCTTTGTCTGTAATATTTTTAACTTCATTTAGTAGATTTAGCATTTCTTCATTTTGATAATTTGCTAAATTATCTTCACCATAAAAATATGTTAGGTCTGGATTGTATGAATTATATACTCCTGTTAATATAATTTCATAATCTTTTTGCCTTAATCTTCTTTCATACCCTGATTTTGTAACATCATTTACATATACATTTATACCAATACTCTCTAATTGTTTTTCTATAAGCTTTGCAACTTTAACTCTATTTTCGTCTGTGCTATCTACTATAATAGTTAAATCTAATGTTTTTGTTCTATAATTCTCGGTTTTTCTCCACTCTCCATATTTATACACCCATCCAACATTTTCAAGAATTTCTTTAGCTTTATCATTATTATGCTCTATTTTTTCAATATCTTCTGGGTATAAATAAATTCCATAGTCTAGTGGAAAATCTGCTACTGAATACAAATTATTATATACGCTAGCAACTATATTTTCTTTATCTATTGCATAGTTTATAGCTTGTCTTACTTCTTTGTATTGTAAAATTGTATCTTCGCAATTTAAAACTAAAAAGTCATATTCTCTTCCATTATATTGTTTTTTGTTATAACCCATTGTGCCAACATAGTCTTCAATATTAGTTTTCGAAGTATTTACTATATCTATATTTCCAAGTTTAAAAGCATTAAAGATTTCTCCTGCTGATTTATATATATTAATTGTAATCTTGTCTATTTTAGAATTTATAGTATTTATATTTCTCCATTTTTCATTTTTTAAAAGTTCTATCTTATTTTCATCAATAGATGCAATTTTGTACATGCCTGTACTTATTGGAATTCCTGTGCCTATATCGTTTTCGTTGTATTGGTTATATGAAATTATTGGAAAAGTTAAATTGTATTCAAAAAATGGAACTTCTTTGTCTAAAATAATTTTTAGTGTAGTATAATCTATTACTTCTACTGTTTTTATTCTCGCTACATTTTCTGCATATGATGATGTTTTGTTTTCTTTAATCTTATTTATTGTAAATTCTACGTCTTTAGCTGTTAAAGTACTTCCATCACTCCAATTAACATTTTCATTTAGTTTTACAACATATGTTGTATTATCTGATTTTGCTATCTCTTTTGCTAAACAATATTGTACATCATAATCTGATGTTAAATTAAGTAATGGCTCAAATATTATAGTAGATAAGTTTATTACTTCCCTATTTTTACTTATAATTGGATTAATATTATCAAGATCTGATATTCCCAATCTTATATTTGCTATCATTTGGGTTGTTTCGTATTGTACAGTATTATTGTGGCTATTTTCGGTTTCTTGGTCATTATTGTTGTACAAAAAATATACTGCAAAAATACCTATGCCTATTACAAATGCTATAAAAATGTATTTTATAATATTAGACTTCAATAAATTCACCCCTTATAAAACTAAACCATTGTACTTTTATATCATATAACATAATGATGAGTTTTTCAAGGCTAATTTATACTTAAAATTTATAATTTTAAGTATAAATTTTAGAAGTAATTACTTGTTTTATAAGAGTTCACATTTAATATTTATAATTTTCTTACCTATAAATACTAGGGTAATTTATATTAACAAAAATTAAGCTAAAAAAAGAGCATGTTTTAACATGCCCCCAATTTATTTATTTTCTTGATTCAACAATTAACTTTATTCCTGTTCTGTCTTCCCCCTCTACTTCAACTTCTGCAAATGCTGGTATACATACTAAATCAACTCCTGCTGGTGCTACAAATCCCCTTGCTATTGCAACAGCCTTTACTGCTTGATTAAGTGCCCCTGCACCAATGGCTTGCATTTCTGCCCTGTCCACTTCTTTTACCAATCCTGCAATAGCTCCTGCTACAGAATTTGG
The DNA here is from genome assembly GCA_905215615.1 of uncultured bacterium. Lineage (GTDB taxonomy): Bacteria > Bacillota > Clostridia > TANB77 > CAG-508 > CAG-273. Next base: position 23,943 of record CAJMQM010000004.1, read on the forward strand.
ATTTGATTTTGATGAGATTTTTAAAACTTCCATTTCTTCCTCCTATAATTTTATTTTTATTTCGTTTACAAGTATATTTATATTACATTTATTGGAAATTGTCTATACTTTTCATCAAATTCAAATCACTTCTCGTCGAGCGTTTTCAAGGTTTTTCGTCATTTATTTCATATATATTCTATCAATTCTTTCAGTTCGACAATTTTCGTCATTTATATCTACTATTACACCACACAAAATACACTCTCCATCTGCTAGCTTATATCTTTCTGGAAGTGATGTAACAAATCTTTTTAATGATGCTTCAACATCCATGCCTATAACAGATTTTTTAGGTCCTGTCATACCTAAGTCGGTTATATATGCTGTACCTTTTTCTGTAACTTCTTCATCTGCTGTTTGAACATGTGTATGAGTTCCAAAAATTAAATTTGCTCTTCCATCTAAATAATATTTCATTGCTATTTTTTCTGCAGTAGCTTCTGCATGAAAATCTACTATTATAATGTCTACTTTATCTGAAATTTTATTAATAATTTTGTCCACTACTAAAAATGGATTTTCAGATAGTATTCCCATGTCTGTTCTTCCAATTAAATCTATTACAGCTACTTTTTTTCCTTTACACTCATAAATTCCATAGCCATGTCCTGGTACACCTTCTGAGTAATTGGCTGGTCTTACAATTATAGGACTACTAGCAAATTCAAAAATGTCCTTTTTAGCCCATGTATGGTTTCCCATAGTTATCGCATCTATTTTTAGTTTTTGTAGTTCATTAAAGTTTTTAAATGTAAGCCCCATACCCCCTGATGTATTTTCAGCGTTTACTACAACAAAGTCTATATTTTTTTCTTCTTTTAGTTTTGGTAAGGTTTCTTTTAATTTTTCAAGTCCACCTTCTCCAACAATATCTCCTATTGCTAAAATTTTCAATTTTAATCCTCCTTAATTAGTCTTGTTCTTCTAGTTTTATCTTATCACCTTCGTTACATATGATACTATATTTTTTAAAATTAAGCAATATTATTAACGAACAAAAGAAATATGATTAATAAAAAAACAAGCTATATAAGATAAAATCTTTATATAACTTGTTTTACGTGTGGAAATTAGATGCAATTTCCTATTTATTTTGCATAATCAACTACTCTAGTTTCTCTTATTAAGTTTATTTTTATTTGACCTGGGTATTCCATTTCGTCTTCAACGCTCTTAGCTACATCTTTAGCTAGAAGTGTCATTTTATCATCTGAAATTTTATCAGGTTTAACAATAATCCTTATTTCTCTACCTGCTTGAATTGCAAATGATTTTTCTACCCCTTCAAATGAGTCTGCAATTTTTTCTAGCTCTTCTAGTCTTTTAATATAAGTTTCTAATGTTTCTCTTCTTGCACCTGGTCTAGATGCTGAAATTGCATCTGCTGCTTGTACTAAAACAGCTTCTATTGTTTGTGGTTCAACATCTCCATGATGTGCTTCTACTGCATTTATAACATTTGCATTTTCTTTATATTTCTTAAGAACTTCTACACCAATTTCAACATGTGTTCCTTCCATATCGTGGTCTAGAGCTTTTCCTATATCATGCAAAAGTCCTGCACGTCTAGCTAATTTAGGATCTAATCCTAATTCTTCTGCCATTATTCTAGCAAGGTTAGAAACTTCGATTGAGTGGTTTAATACATTTTGTCCATAGCTTGTTCTATATTTTAATTTTCCTAATAGTTTTATTATATCTGGATGAAGTCCTATAACTCCTGTTTCCATTATAGCTCTTTCTCCTGCTTCTTTTATAATTTCAGAAACTTCCTCTTTTGCTTTTTCTACCATTTCTTCGATTTTAGCAGGATGTATTCTACCATCTTCAATAAGCTTTTCAAGTGCGATTTTAGCCACTTCTCTTCTTAATGGGTCAAAGCCAGAAATAACTACTGCTTCTGGTGTGTCGTCTATAATTAAGTCTATTCCTGTTAAAGTTTCTAGGGCTTTTATATTTCTTCCTTCTCTACCAATAATTCTTCCTTTCATTTCATCATTTGGAAGAGCTACTATTGATACTGTTGTTTCAGAAGTATGGTCTGCTGCACATTTTTGAATTGCATAACCAATTAATTCCCTTGCTTTTTTGTCTGATTCTTCTTTTAATTCTGTTTCTTTTTCTCTTACTAATTGTGCTTTTTCAGCAGTAAGTTTTTTGTCCATTTCAGAAAGTAAAATTTGTTTTGCTTCTTCTTTGTTTAATCCAGAAATTCTTTGTAATTCTTTAAGTTGCTTCTCTATTGTTTCATTTAAGTTTTGTTTTCTTTGTAAAATTTCTTTTTCTTGATTTTCTAAGTCTTTTTCTTTGTTTTCAATCTTTTCGATTTTTCTTTCCAAATTTTCTTCTTTTTGGATTAATCTTCTTTCTTGACTCTGTACTTCGCCTCTTCTTTCTCTAATCTCTTGATCTAATTCATTTCTTGCGTTCATAATCTCTTCTTTTGCCTTGATGATTTCTTCTTTTTTCTTATTTTCTGCTTCTACACTAGCCATATCTAATATTTTTTTAGCTTCGGCTTCGGCACTTTTCATCTTAGATTCAGCAAGTTTTTTTCTAATAAACATACCTACAAATGTAAATATAACTGCTGAGATTAGAAAAACGGCAATATTGATTATTATATCCATAATCTTTTTTGCACCTCTTTCTATTAAATTTTCAATGTACCATAAATATATATAACAAATTATTATTTGTACTAAAATATATTTTTGTCTACATTATTATTTTATATGTATTATTGTAAACTGTCAAGTAGTTTTTTTCACAAATAAGAATAATATTTTTCATACTAAATATATTAATTTTACATAATTAAATGTATTTCTGTGACATCTTTTACACATTTTTTGCGAAGTACATTTATATAAAAAACTTTCCTAAAAAAACGCTAAGAGAAATATCTAACCAAATCTAAAGTTAAACACTTTTCGATTCGGTTAGATATTTCTCTTAGTATTTATATATTATTTAGATTAAGCTCTTGGGTGACTTTTCTTATATATATCTTTTAATTCTGGGTCTTGGAACTGAACATATACTTGTGTTGAAGAAATATCTGAGTGTCCAAGCATTGTTTGTATTGACTTTAAGTCTGCACCATTTTGTAATAAATGTGTTGCAAAAGAGTGTCTTAAAACATGTGGTGTTATATCTTTTGCAATATGTGCTTGCTCTTTATAATATTTTATTATTTTCCAAAATCCTTGTCTTGTTAATCTTTTACCGTTTGTATTAACAAATAAAGCTTGTTCTTCTTCGTTTTTAATTATAACTGGTCTTGCTTCTTCCATATATTCTTTTAATGCTTTTAAAGACATAGTTCCTATTGGAATATTTCTTTGTTTTTTGCCACTATTACATGTAACAAAACCTTCACTTAAATTTACATCTTCTACATTTAAAGAAATAATTTCTGTTACTCTCATACCTGTAGCATATGCAAATTCAAGCATTGCTTTATCTCTAGTTCCTTTTAAATCAACGTCCTTTGGTTGTTCTAAAAGTAACTCTACTTCTTGTGATGTTAATACACTAGGTGCTTTCTTTTCTACTTTTGGTGATTGTATTCCATCTGTTGGGTCATGTTTTACTTTTTTTATTCTTAATAAAAATTGATAAAATGACCTTATAGATGCTAAATTTCTAGAAATAGTAGAGGTTTTCTTTCCCATCTCTTGTAAAGCTTTTAAATATTCTTGTAAATCTTCCCCATTTACTTTTAGGTAGTTAATTTTGTTGTTTTGAATATAATCTCTGTATTGTTCAATATCTCTTCTGTATGATTGTAATGTGTTATCAGACAACTTTTTGTCGTCACGAAGAAATTCCAAAAATAATTTTATATGTTTTTCCATTTCAGCTCCCCTATCCCTTTAAATATTATGCCGTATGTAATATAACTTTAAAAAAGAATTTACATAAATCACTTTATATGTTATATCAAATTACGTCAAAAATGTAAAGATGTTTTTACTATTTTTTTATTTTTATTGTTGAAATAATCCTATTATCATTTGTAACAAACTGGTAGAAATATATGTTTCAATTAATGATGCTATAATTAACATAATTAATATTAATACCGAAGATATTGTATGTCTTATTATTTCTATTTTTACGTTTTCTCGTCTTCTATCTTTTATTATAGATTTATATAATTTTAGCCCACTTACAGCAAGTGATAAAATACATGGTATTATTATTATATTCTGCAATAACATGGCTGAAAGAAAAAATATAGTTCCATTGCTAGTTCCATATGTAAATGTTAATGCTAAAACAGTATAGCCTATGCAAAAACCTCTATAACCAACTATTCCAAGTACAATTGGTATTCCTATAACTGTAGAACCTGCAAACCACATTATAATACATAATATTGCATTTTTCCAAATTGATGTTGTAAGTAACTCCCCTTTATCTATTGTATAACCGTCTTTTAAAGAATTTGTAAAAGTAGTTATATATGTACTTATCTCACCTTTTTGCGAATCATCTATATTGTTTATAAATATAATTGATAATGCAATTCCAAGCATAAATATAATTGCCACAAAAATATAACTTCTTATGTTCTCAATAAAATAATTTGTAATTGCCGTTAAAATTCTTCTATTTTTCTTTGTTTTTGTATTTCTCACACCGTTCCTCCTACTGCAAGTTTATACATAATGTCTATTCTATAATGTGAGATTTAGAACTGTAAATTTAGTTATATTTTAAAATTATAATTTAATTTTTAATTATGCAACTATAATTTAGCCTACCGTTAACTTTCCATATACTCCGCCACCGCCAGACTGAATATGCATTTTTCCAGTTCTAGCATATTCAATTGCTTTAGCATTTTTTTCTCCTACAACTGCTTCTATATCATCTTCTGAAAGCTTGTGTAAAATATTCATTTCTGTTTCAAAACTATCTAATAGCTTATCTATTGTTTTTGCGCCTAAACCTGGTACAAATGTTAAAGGTATTTGGTATATGTATGGCGGTCTATTTTCTGGGCTTTTTGTTTCTGGTTTATCTTTTATTATTTCTATTCTGTCAAAAACTCCCATTACAACTTTACTGCTATCACATGTATCACATTTTGTAACTGGTGGCTTTCCTTCAATTGGCTTATTGCAAAGTTCACAATAAGTTCTATGATATTTACCAAGCTTTGGATCTAACCCATAATTTGCTAAGATTTTTCTTCCATCCTCATTTTTTAAAGCTTTTACAAGTTCCTTAAAGCTTATATCTTCCATAAGAATTTTATTATACTCTCTTGCTATTTTAGGAAGTGAGTGTGCATCTGAATCTGTAATAAAAGTTCTCGTTTCCAACTCTGATATTTCATCTGCCAAGAAAGTATCTGCACTTAAGCCTAATTCCACTGCAAATATTTTCTCGAATTTGTCTTTAAATATTCTTTCTAGCCTTTTTGTACAATTTCCATAAAAACTTTTATATGGTGTAAATATATGTGCTGGGACTAAAATTCCATTATGTTTTTCCACTATATCTACTAAGTCATATGCTGATATTCTTGCTCTTTGTGTGCTAAGTGTTATATTCTTTATATAATTTGACATTTCTTTTGAAAATTCTTTTATATCTTTTAGTGTTGGAAAATAACATAAGTTATGTGCACTTCCTGTTTTCCCATCTTCATTTACTTCTGATGTTTCTACTTCACTGCCTAGAATTATACAAACTTTATCTTTATATATAATTCCTCCATCTTCTATTTCGTATGCTTCACCATTTTTTAAAAAGTTTTCTATATCTTCTATAACATAAGGTGATGCACAGTCTATTATTCCTACCATTTGTATTCCTTTTCTGTCTGCACACTCTTTTGCTATATTAGCAAAATTCAATGACCTAGCCGCTGTTATTTTTATTGGTTTTCCATTTTCACTTCTTCCTATATGTACATGTAAATCTGCAAATATTTCTCTCATATTTTTAGCACTCCTTATTAAAAATTCCAACAAAAAAGATTGGGTCTATATTAAACCACATCCAATCTTTTGTTTTACAATATATTATCTTCCTTCGTCTCTTACAGATGAATCTTCTCTAGACACATTACCTGCAACAGAATTAGCACCATGATTTTCCATGTCATAGTTTCTATCGAAATGACGTCTTAATTCCTCACCTGTAACTATTCTATTTCCTTCTTGCTTAAAACTTAAGCTTTCAGTTTTTTCTTTGTGTTCTGCTATCTTTTCTTTTGCATTTGTATAAAATGTTGTTGCACGCATTGCACCATTTTTTGTATCTTTTAGTTCTAGTTCTGCATTAAATATACGTTTAGCTTCACTAATAATTCCATTCATATTATTCATATAAGAACCGCCTCCATTTGATTTACAAAGTTTTTAAATTGCTCTAAATATCTATTTGGTTTATCTTTTAAGTTTCTATATTCTAATAAAACCAATGCTTCATCAACCTTGAACGCAATTCTTTCTGGTCTATCTAATAGCATACCTCCAAATTGGTCTACTAATTCTAAGAGGTCGCTTTCTTTTTCCCTATTTTCACTTATTGTATATCTGTTTACACCTTCACATATTCTACAAAATTTGTCTGGAAATCCTAATTCTGATAAATATTCCGCTCCTTCTTTTGCATATAATTTTACTCTTGATAAATCTCCTGGAAGATTATTTTTTTTGCAGTTGCATAGTAAGCATGCTGTTATTACTTCGTTTTCATCTACATCTAATTTTGCATAGTCTAAAAATAATTTTAATAGTAGCGTCTTGAAGATAACAGAATTATCATAGAATATTCCTGTTTTTTTATTTAGATAATATAAAATTTCTAATTTTCTGCTCCAGTTTCTCTCAGATAAAATATAGTCTGCAAATGTTTCCATATTTCCCCCACAAAGGTTATTATTCTTATGTAATTATTATATTAGTTTTCAAATAAATTATATTGCAAAAAAATACCAAAATCAACAATGTTATACAAATGTCAAATAGTTGTAATTATTTTGTAATATTGTTTAATTCTGGTATTTTTTCTAATTGCTTTTCCATTTGCTTTATATGGTCATCATTTAAGATAATATAATTACAATGTGATGTATAAAATTTATTTGGCTTTTGAGCATTTAATCTTTTGTTTGCATCGTCTTCTGATATTTTATCTCTTTTTACAATTCTGTTTAATTGGTCTCTTCTGTTTGTTGCAATAACTGCTATAGTTATGTCACACAACTTATCTAGTTTACACTCCATTAATAATGGTGCATCTATTGCGAAGTTTTTATTTTCTTTAAGTTTTTCTTCAACTTCTTTTCTAATATATTTAAAAGTACAACTATTTAATAAATGCCTTTTATCTCTATCTGAATATATAATGTTTGCTAGCTTCTTTCTGTTTAATGTTCCATTTTCATGTAATATTTCTTTTCCAAAGTTTGCAACAATTTCATTTAAATAATCTTTATCTGTGTCTGTTAGTTTTCTTGCTATTTTGTCTGCATCTATAATCTCTATATCATATTTTTCATTTAATATTTCGCAAGCTGTACTTTTTCCAGCTCCTGAGCTTCCTGTAATTCCAATAACCATATGACTAATTATATGATATTTGCTATCATATGCTCCTTTAATATATTTAGGTTTTTAAAAGGTAACCTATAAACTTTTTTCCAAAATATTATAATGTAATTATTTTATGAGTATAGTCTAAATTCGCATAAGAATCTTTAAGATACCCTAATGTATATATATCTGTTGCATTTATATCTATTTGCAATAAACGTTTTAAGTTTTTGTTTTTGCTTTCAGTCATAAATTTTTTTACAGATGTTACAACTTGGATGTTATTATTCATTTTAGAAATTTCTGAAATTAATGTTTTACCTCTATTGCTAACTCCTAAAATTCTAACATATGGATTTATTTTTTTGGAAATTTCTATATCTTTTTTAGTAATTCCAAGCAATGCACATACAAGTATTCTTTGTATTCTTGTTTGAGTATATCTTTTGCTTTTTACAATGTTCATAAAATCTCTTAAATTATTGCAAGAATCTGATGCATTTTTTATTGCATTTTCTAACCCTTCTGAAACATCTGGTAATTCTGCTATTTCAGCTACACTCATTTTTCTTAAGGCATATAATATTTCTTTTTGAAAAATTGCTAAATCTATAACATATTTACCTTGATTTACACTATTTGCTAATAAATTATAAGAAAATTTAGGCATAACTTTTCTTATTTCTTCATATTCTCCTCTTGAAATCATCCTTCTTATTGCTGTTGCACTTGCAAAATCGTCTACAATAAATTCATCGTTATACAATACTTTTTCTCTTGGAATTCCTACTGGGTACATAGTGCTTCTTAATTTTTTTAGTGCTTTTAAATATTCTATTGCTAATATATTATTTGAACTTGTCATAACATTTATGTATTTTTTTATATCATTTAGGTACATCATAACCGCATTTTCTCTAGCTTTTGGGTATGATATGCCTTTGCTAAGTTCATGGTTTAATATTGTTACATACTCTTTTGGCTCTTGATACAAAACTGTTGCAATATTATTTAACAAAGAAATATCTTTTGCTTCCATACCAAATGCAATATTATCTACAATTCCTAAGCTGTTTAATAGCTTTACTGCACCTTCTGCAAAATTTTCTGCACTTGACACGCTATAAACTGTTGGAAGCTCTATTACTAAGTCTGCTCCACCTTTAAGTGCCATCTCAGCTTTTGTCCATTTATCTACTATTGAAGTATTACCTCTTTGTACAAAGTTACCAGAAATAACACAAACTGTATAATTTGAATTTGTTTGCTCTATAGACTGCATCATATGGTATAAATGTCCATTATGAAATGGATTATATTCTCCAATAATTCCAAGTACTCTGCCCAAAGAAAAACACCCCTTTGTCTTGTAAATTTAACTCATTATTGATATAATAACACAAAAATTAAAATTTTACAATTACTTTAAGCTTAGAGGAGAAAAAATATGGATGAAATTACAATATATACAGATGGTGCATGTAGTGGCAACCCTGGTCCTGGTGGTTGGGGAGCAATTTTAATATGTAAAGATTTAAAAAAAGAGCTTTCTGGTGGAAGTAAAAATACTACAAATAATATTATGGAAATGACTGCTGTAATTGAGGCACTTAAAGCTTTAAAACATCCTTGTAATGTGCAGTTATATAGTGATAGTGCATATGTGGTAAATGCTTTTTTACAGCATTGGGTAGATGGTTGGCAAAGAAACAATTGGAAACCTGCCGATAAAAAAGATGTTAAAAATAAAGAACTTTGGTTAGAATTATTAGAACTAACTAAAACACACAATGTTGCTTTTCATAAAGTAAAAGGACATGCAGATAACGAATTAAATAATCGCTGTGACGAGTTAGCTAGAAATGCAATTAAATCTTTTATTTAATATTAGAAATAACGTACATAGAATAATTTGTGTAAATTTTACACAAACTTTCTGATATTCTTATGTTCACTTTTGTAATAAAAAATAGCATATACAAACTAATTATTGTATATGCTATTTTTTATTGCTATTATTTCTTTGATTCTTGTAGTTTTTCAATTTCATCTATACTTAGTCCAGTTATTTCACTTATTTGTTCTATATCTAGCCCAAATTCTAGCATTTCTCTTGCAACATCTTCGTCATCGTTTTTTCTATTTTGTAATAATCCCATTTTAGCTCTCCCCTCCATTTTCATTGTCTGTTTTATTTGCTTTTACAGACTTTTTACTAAGCTTTTTCTGTGTAGGGTTAGTCGTCTTTGTGCTTATCTTTTTCTGAATTTCGCTTGCTTTGTTGTTTATTTTCTTTTGAACCTCATTTGCCTTATTATTTATTTTTTTCTGTACATCATTTGCTTTATTAGTAAATTCTTCTTTTACCTCTGCTGTTTTTCTTTTCAATTCTTTGCTTTTTTCTTTTAATATTGTAGTAAAGTTTGGAAATGCATCTATTAATCTTCTATTTAAGAACGATTTATTTCTTAATATTTCTCTAACCTTTTCAGAAATTTCATCTGTATTATCTTTGGTCTTATCTTGGCTAACTTCTTTATTTGTCTTTTTGAAGTTATATATTATCTTAGATGATATTATAAGGTCTGTAAAAAATATAATTGCAATTACAATTGAAATTATATTAAGTGTATTAGTTTGTAACCCTTGTATAATTGATAGTAAAAATGGATTAAATACATAAATTACTAGTATTCCTGCAATTCCAAATGGTACTAATGTTTCTAAACATATTCTTCCATTTATGTTAAACCTCATGTTGCTATAATCCCACCATCTTGCATTAAAAGCTTTTTCCATTATAAAACTTGTTGTATATTCTAGTGTTCCACATAATACCATTGCTAATATAAATAGACCAACTGGATGTTCTTCAAATGGTGTTAAACATAGTGTAATTAAAAGTCCTCCACATCCATATATTGGACAATATGGTCCTATTAAAAATCCTCTATCTGAAAGTTTATGTTTCTGAACTAATTGTAAAACCACTTCACAAATCCAGCCTGCAACTGCATATATAATAAATAACATAAAATAGGTTGGTATACTGTACTCCATAAATTTCCCCTCTTTCAATTTTTATATGCTAATTTTTATTAAGTATTTACCATTTTATTTTAGTTTGGACTAATATTTTTGCTTAAATTATAATTTTATAATTTTTTCCCATGGTAAGTTTTCTTTTCCAAAATGCCCATAATTTGTTGTTAAATTATATATTGGATTCTTTAACTCTAAATATTCTATCATACCATTTGGTGTTAAATCAAATTTATTTTTTATTAGCTCTACTAATTCTTGCTCTGTTTTAGTAGCAGTTCCAAATGTGTTAATATATATTGAAAGTGGTTCTTTTTTTCCAATTGCATATGATATTTGAATTTCACATTTTTTTGCATAGCCATTTGCCACAATATTTTTAGCAATATGTCTTAACATGTATGCTGCAGACCTATCTACTTTACTTGCATCTTTACCAGAGAAGGCTCCTCCTCCATGCCTAGCATATCCTCCATATGTATCCACTATTATTTTTCTTCCTGTAAGTCCTGTATCTCCTAGAGGTCCACCTATTATAAATCTTCCTGTTGGATTTATGTAAATTTTAGTATTTTCGTCCATCATATTTTGAGGTACTACTTTTTTTATTACTTTTTCTATTATATCTGACCTAATTTGTTCATTTGAAGCAGTCTCCAAATGTTGTGTAGAAATTAGTATTGTTTCTATTCTTTTTGGCAAATTATTTTCATATTCTACTGTAACTTGAGTTTTTCCATCTGGTCTTAAATAATTTATCTCTCCGCTTTTTCTTACATCTGTTAATTTTTTAGAAAGTTTATGTGCCATGTTAATTGCATATGGCATGTAGTTTTCTGTTTCGTTGCAAGCATACCCAAACATTATTCCTTGGTCTCCTGCACCTCCAATGTCTACTCCTAATGCTATGTCTGAGCTTTGTTTATTTATATTAATTTTTACTTCACACGTTTTGTAATTTATATCTGTTTCTTCATTATTATAGCCAACATTTTTTATAGTATCTCTTACAATTTGCTCTACATCTACATTTCCTTTAGAAGTAACTTCTCCAGCAACTACTATTAAATTTTTAGAAGCAAATGTTTCAACTGCAACTCTAGAATTTTTATCTATTTTTAAATATGCATCAAGTATATTATCTGAAATAGTGTCACATAGTTTATCTGGATGTCCTTCTGTTACACTTTCTGATGTAAAATAATATTTATTCATTTATATTCCTCCTTAAA
>CAJMQM010000005.1 GCA_905215615.1 uncultured bacterium
CAATTTTTGTAATATTTTTTTTATTGTTTAGAAATGCAAAAATTATAGATGCGCCAGTTGTTTTCTATAATATCTTGGTTAATAAATTATAAAACTAACTTAATCGAGTAAAAACTAAAATTTAATTTAATATAAAAATACTTGATTATAAAACCAAATGAGTGTAATATTAATAAAAGCGTTTTACTTTATGTGTAATACAAAAAATATAAGTAAAGTGGTGAAAATATGGAAGAAATATATAAAAATATAGGTTCAATACACTGTTACCCTAATAGTAATGTACTAATAAACAAACTAAATATAAAAGACGAAAAGAAATTATCAGAATATGAAGCAAAAATAACAGCTGCAAAATCTTTAGCATTAAGGCAAAAAGGAATTACAGGAAATTTTGATATAGAACATTATAAATTAATACATAAGTATTTATTTGAAGATATTTACCCATTTGCAGGAAAGTTACGAGATGAAAATATTTCAAAAGGTGAGTTCAGATTTGCTAGTTTTGAATACATAGAGCAAGAACTAAATAGGCTAATGAACGAACTAAAAAAAGAAAATTTTTTAGAAGGATTAGATAAAGAAAAGCTAGCAGAAAGGTTAGCATATTATTTATCAGAACTAAATGTATTACATCCATTTAGAGAAGGAAACGGAAGAACAACAAGGGAATTTATAAGGCAACTAGCACTTAAAAATGGTTATAAATTAAATTTAAGCAAATTTTTACCAAAAGAAGTTTTAAACGCTAGTATAGAATCAATAATAGATACAAAGCACTTAGAAGAGATACTAAACAAGTGCCTAGAAAAACAAATTTAAAGAATAATTATTGGATATGTGTATATAATGGAAATATAAGACTGATAAGATTTAATCAAAGTATGTTTAAGAAGGGAAGATATAATTACTATGGTGGAGTTAAAAGAATTACCATACCCATTAGATGCACTAGAACCATATTATTCAAAAGAAACACTAGAACTACATTATAAAGTTTTGTATAAAGGGTATGTAGACAATACAAACAAAACACAAGAACAGCTAAAAAAGAGCAGAGAAAATAATGATTTTACAAATATAAAATGTTTAGAGAAAAATTTAAGCTTCTTTGGCTCTGGTGTAATATTACATGAGTTGTTTTTTTATAACATGGGACCAGCATTGCCAACAAGTCCGTCTGTGGAATTAATGGAGCAAATTAACAAAGACTTTATAAATTACGATACATTTAAAAAGCAATTTTCAGAAGCGGCAACAAATGTAGAAGCTTCAGGGTGGTGTATACTTGTTTGGGAACCTAGATTTAATAAGCTTGAAATTTTACAGTGTGAGAAACATCAAGATTTAACTTTGTGGGGCTGTATACCTATTTTGGTATTAGATATGTGGGAACACTCTTATTATTTGCAATATCAAACAAAAAGACCAGATTATATAAATGCATTTTGGAATATTGTAAATTGGAACGAAGTAAATAAAAGATTTCAAAAAATAAACAGAAATTAACTTGCCTTAGTAAAAATAATTGAAATAGGAAACGAAAGATAGTAATATATATGAAAATAATTATAGAATACAAAGTTTGTAAAATTATGGAGGTAAAATATGCAAGAAGAATTAAAAGAATTATTAAAAAATAGTTATAGTCCATATTCAAATTTTAAAGTTGCAGCAATTATCGTAATGGAAGATGGAACTAAGTTTAAAGGTGTTAATGTAGAAAACGCAAGCTATGGAGCAGCAATTTGTGCAGAACGTAGTGCAATTGTTAGTGCAATAAGTGCAGGTTACAAAAAGGGAGATTTTAAAGAGCTACATGTAATGGTGGGGAGTGGAAAAATAGGTATGCCATGTTTTATGTGTAGGCAGGTAATAAGCGAAATGTTTGAAAAGACTAGCTCAGTATATTGCTATGATACAAATGGAAATATGGAAAAATATACAGTAGAGGAGCTTTGCCCATACCCATTTGGTACAGAGGATTTAAAATAATAAAATGAACTAAAATTATTATACAAAAAGGAGTATTACAAATAAGTACATTTATTTGTAATACTCCTTTATTTTACCTTCAATGAGTGCAAAATCTAATGTGATGTCTTGGACTCATTATAGAACATCGCTAAAACATTTCTTAAATAACTCCTTTGAATATTCACAAATTTCATCTAAAGAATATTCAGAGGTTTCCTTAAAATACTCCAAAACTTGGCTTATAACCCCAAAAGTAAAAAAGTCTATGTTAAATTTTAGAGTTTTAGATTTAGCAAGTTTTGAATTTGAACTTAAGGCTTCATGTAATTTATTAGTTATAAGACTACTTAATCTATCAAGAAAAATAAAAGGTTCTTTTGAAGAAACTAATAGCTTATATGTATCTTCATTATTTTTTAGATACTCTTTTATATAATCTAAATACTTAAAAAAGTCGTCAATAGAGTGTAAATTTTTACTGTCTTCAAACAATACCTTAATAAGGTCAGACTCAAACTCCTCAGCAACATCGTAAATGCTATCATAGTGATTATAAAAAGTGCCTCTGTTTATATCAGCCCTTTTAACTAACTCACTAACTGTAACCTTATTTAATTCTTGATATTCATTTACTAATTCTGCAAAAGTATTTTTAATTAATTTTTTTGTTTTTTCAGATGAGTGGTTTAAGTTTTTAACTTTCATAAAATTCAATTCCTCTCTTATTTTAAATTTGAACTAAAAAGAACAATTAATTCAAAATAGTACATGTTTAGAAAGCTTACAAGATGCTGTATTCAACATTAATTTGGAAAAAATTATAATACACGAGAAACAAAAAGTCAACAATGTTCATTTGTATACAGCATAAAAATTATAGTTTTTTTAGACTTTTTATGTTTTATGTGATATATTGGTAATATAAAATATTTACACATGAGGTGGAATATGCAAAAAATTCTAATAGTTGAAGATGACGAAAAATTATCAAAAGAATTGGACAAGTTTTTATCACAAAATGGCTATGAAATTACCAGAATTACCAGTTTCAATAATGTAATAGAAGATATATTAAATAGTAAATGTAATATGGTTTTGTTAGACATAAACTTGCCAAATTGCAATGGCGAATATATTTGCAAAGAAGTAAGAAAAATATCTGAGGTGCCAATAGTTATGATAACAAGTGTAGACAATGAATTAGACCAACTATTAAGCTTAAATTATGGTGCAGATGACTATATTACAAAGCCATTTAACCTTCAAATATTGCTTGCTAAAATTGCTACAATTTTAAAGAGAACTAATAACAAAGACCAAACAAAAATAGACTGTAAAGATTTTGTATTAAATTTATCTAAAAGTACAATAGAAAAAGACGGAAAAAATATAGAGTTAACTAAAAATGAATTTAAAATTATATATTATTTAATTCAAAATAGAGGAAAAATTGTTCCAAGAGAAGAGCTAATGAGCTACCTATGGGACAGTGAAATGTTTGTAGATGATAATACATTAACTGTTAACATTACAAGAATAAGAAATAAATTAGAAGAGATTAATCTAAAAGACATACTAGAAACCAGGAGAGGGCAAGGTTATATATTAATATAAAGGATGATATAAATTGAAATTTAGTGAATTTTTAAAAGATAAAATAATAGCAATAGTTCTTACCATTTTTTTAGTAACTACAGTAATAGCATTTCTTTCTGTAACTAAAATAGATTTATTTATAAAAATTTACATACCAACTGCAATAGTTGTAGTATTTGTAATTGTATTAATGTTAGAATACTTACATAAAAAGAGGTTTTATAATGCAGTAAAAGAAAGTTTGCAAGAGCTAGACGAAAAATATTTAATAGCAGAAACAATGGAGAGTCCAATATTTTTGGATGGAAAAATACTAAAAAACATATTAGTAGAAACAGATAAATCTATGATAGAAAAAGTTAATAAATACAAATATGCACAAGAAGAATATAAAGAATATATAGAGCTTTGGATTCATGAGATAAAAACACCAATTTCAGCAAGTAAGCTAATAGCACAAAACAACAAAAACGAAGTTACAAAAAGCATAGATGAAGAGCTAGACAAAATAGAATACTATGTAGAACAAGCTTTATATTATGCAAGAAGCAATACTGTAGAGAAAGATTATTGTATAACAAAATGTAATTTAAAAGATATTGTAAATACTGTAATAAAGAAAAATAAAACTACATTAATTAATAATAAAATAAAAATAAGCATAGAAGATATTGACGAAATTGTGTATACAGATAGCAAGTGGATTATATTTATTTTAAACCAAATTATAACAAACTGTATAAAATATGCTAAAGAAGAAAATGCCGAAATTAAAATAAGTGCTGAAACAAAAAAAGCAAGAGTAATACTAAGTATTAAAGATAATGGCATAGGTATAAGAAAAGGAGAAATAACAAAAGTATTTGAAAAGGGATTTACAGGAAGCAATGGTAGAAAAGACGGAAAAAAATCTACGGGAATAGGGTTATACTTATGTAGAAAATTATGTGGAAAGCTAGGAATAGGAATAGAACTTAACTCAGAAGAAAATATAGGAACAGATATAAAACTTGTATTTCCTAAAAATAATTATCACTTAGCAGAGTAGATTCAGAAGTATTTCTGAATCTATTATTTATGTGATTTGTTATATAAATTTTACTTAATAAAATTAGAAAATATTAAAACTAATGATTTTGTAAAATAAATTCAAGGTTACAAAAATGTAATATTATTGAAAGGAAAATCGATGGTAAATAAAAGTAATAGAAGCTATAATAATATTAAATAAAATGCAAATAAGTTGAAATATTTTAACAAACTGCTAAATTAAGGAGGAAAAATTATGGCAGAGGTATTGGAAGTAAAAAACATAGAAAAATACTATGGAAACAAAGGAAATTTAACAAAGGCAATAGACAACATTAGCTTTAAGATTGAAAAAGGTGAATTTGTTGGAATAATGGGAGCAAGCGGAAGCGGAAAAAGTACACTTTTAAATTGTATTTCTACAATAGATAGAGTAACATCAGGAAGTATTAAGGTAAATGGAGAAGAAATTACAAAATTAAAAGGAAATAGTTTAAACAAATTTAGAAGAGAAGAACTTGGTTTTATATTTCAAGATTTCAATTTACTAGATACTTTAACTTGCTATGAAAATATAGCCCTAGCACTAACTATTCAAAAAGTACCAGCAAAAGAAATACAAAAAAGAGTAAAAGAGGTTTCAGATAAACTAGGAATTACAGAAATACTAAAAAAATACCCATACCAAGTTTCAGGTGGGCAAAAGCAAAGGGTAGCATCTGCAAGAGCTATAATTACAAAACCTAAGCTAGTATTAGCAGATGAACCAACAGGAGCACTAGATTCCAAAGCAGCAAGGATGTTACTAGAAAATTTTGAATATCTAAACAAAGTAATGAACGCAACAATTTTAATGGTAACACATGATGCCTTTACAGCTAGCTATGCTAACAGAATTTTATTTATTAAAGATGGAAAAATATTTAATGAATTAGTAAAAGGAAATGATACAAGAAAACAGTTCTTTGAGAAGATTATAGAGGTCGTAACTCTTCTTGGAGGTGATTTAAATGATGTCATTTAAACTTGCTTTAAAAAGCATGCGAAAAAACATGAAAGACTATGTTATATATTTTTTAACATTAGTTTTAGGTGTAGCAATATTTTATGTATTTAATAGCTTAGATGCACAACAAGCAATGTTAGAAATTTCAGAGTCTAAAAGGCAGATTATAGAATTAATGATACAAATGCTTGGTGGAGTTTCTGTATTTGTTTCATTTGTACTTGGATTTTTAATAGTTTTTGCAAATAACTTCCTAATTAAAAGAAGAAAAAAAGAATTTGGTTTATACATGCTTTTAGGCATGGGAAAAGGTGGAATATCAAAAATATTACTAATTGAAACACTGCTAATAGGTATATTTTCATTAGCAATGGGAGTATTAATAGGAGTATTTGCTTCCCAATTTATGTCTGTGCTAGTTGCAAATTTATTTGAAGCAAATATGACAGAATATAGATTTGTGTTTTCACAAGATGCGGTAATAAAAACGATTGTATATTTTGCTATAATTTATGTAATTGTTATGATATTAAATTTATTTACAACATCTAAATATAAACTAATAGACTTATTAACAGCCAGTAGAAAAAATGAGAAAATAAAATTTAGAAATCCTGTATTATCTGTAATAATTTTTATATTATCTGTAGTAATACTAGGTATAGCATATTATTTAGCAATTACTAAAATAACTAGCTCAGATGGCTCGCACATAATGGTTGCAATATTGCTTGGATGCATAGGAACATTTTTGTTTTTCTATTCACTATCGGGATTTTTATTAAAATTTATGCAGACAAGCAAAAAAATTTATATGAGAAATCTAAATATGTTTGTACTAAGACAGGTAAATAGCCAAGTTAACACTACAACATTTTCAATGAGTGTAATATCAATTTTGCTATTTTTAACAATTTGTATATTTTCATCTGCTATATCGCTTAATAACACTATGATACAGCAACTAGAACAATGTAACCCAGTAGATATTACAATTTATAGAAGTGCTAACCACATGAGTGACAACGGAAACCCTAAAACAATAGCAGAAACATTAAAACTGGTTGGATTAGATCCAGATGAATATTTTAGTGAATATATAGAAACACCAACATATGCAACAGAAGAGTTAACTCTAGGAAAAACATTGGGAGAAGAATTGTTTTATAATGCAAAAGAAAGCTATTCTGGTATTCAATATGAACAGCTAGAAATTATAATGACAGTATCAGACTATAATAAAATTGCAAAAATGTTTGGAAACCAAGAAATATATTTAGAAAATAATGAATATGCAGTTATAGGAGATTATGAAACAGTTCTTGAAATTAGAAATAATGCATTAGAAAATGGACAAGAAATAACCCTAAATGGAAAAACATACAAACCAGCTTACACAAAGTGCATATATGGATTTATTAGTGATTCTACCCAGCCTATGGAAACAGGTATAATTATAGTTCCAGATAATGCAGTAAAAGAAGAGTGGAAGAAATTTAAATACTTAAATGCAAATTATGTGGGAGAAACGGAAAAAGAAAAACAAGAAGTAGAAAACAAAATTTTACAATTATCAGATGATGACACAGTAAATGCAAATAGCTTAGGAGATATGATGGCATTAAGCAAAATAACTAATTACGAAGCTAGTAAAGGAATAGGTACATTAGTAACATTTATAGGATTATACTTAGGAATTATATTCTTAATATCAAGTGCAGCTATACTTGCATTAAAACAGCTTTCAGAAAGTGCAGACAATAAAGAAAGATATAATATTTTAAGAAAAATAGGTGCAGACGAGAAAATGATAAATGGAGCGTTGTTTAAACAAATAGCAATATTCTATATAATTCCATTATTACTTGCGATAGTACACTCGATATTTGGAATTATAACAGCAGGCAAAATTCTTGAGATTTTTGGAAAACAAGACGTTATAGGAGGCATAGTAACTACTGCAATATTCATCATAATAATATATGGTGGCTATTTCTTAGCAACATATTTTGGAAGCAAAAATATTATAAAAAGCAAAAATTAATTTAAACTTTGATAGGTATTATTTATACTTATCAAAGTTTTTTTACATATTAAGCAAAATCCAAAAAAATTAAATAATTAGTAAAATTTATAAAAAAACAACGTAAAACAATACATTTCTTCAATTATCTATTATTGACAATAAAATTTGATTATGTTTAAATAAAAATAGGGCAAAAGGGGGCTAGCCTTTACAAGGAGGAATAGCCAATGCTAAAAAATTTACCAGATAAAAATCTTACACAAACAAATGATGAAAGTGGAATACGTGAGTTTCTACATAGTTTTATTAAAGAATTAGGAGATTATTTAAATAATATGAAGGAAAATACTTTAGTAGTAGATAGAATTGAAAATAATGTAGCAATATGTGAAAATAGAGAAACAGGAAAAATACAAGAAATTCCATTAGAAAAGTTACCAAAAGGTATTTGCGATGGAACAGTTCTTACAGAGAAAAATGGAAAATACGAGGTAAACTTAGAAAAACAAGAAAAAATAGAAAATAGAATAGAAGAAAAAATGAAAGATATATGGCAATAAAAATACAAGAAAGGTAGAAGAAAAATGAGCAGTAGGCAAAGGAAAAAAAGAACTAATAAAGCATCTAAAAAAACAGGAATATATGGAATAATAATTTGTTTGTTAGCATTAGCAATTTTAGCAATTAAATTTATAAATCCAGATTTGTATAATGAAGTAAATCAGGCGTTATTTGCAGATGAAAGCAATATACATGTAGAAAACATATCAGAAATAAATGTTACAAATTCAGAAAATCTAAAAGATATAACAATAAAAACAGCTGAAAAGGTAACAAATGATTTTATAGCAGATTATGAAAATTCTTTAAGAGTATATTTTTTTGATGTTGGGCAAGCAGATAGTATGCTTATACAAAACAATGGTGTAAATATGCTTATTGATGCAGGAAACAATGAAGATGGTGAATTACTAGTAAGCAATTTAAAAACTCTTGGAATAGAAAAAATAGATTATTTAGTAGGAACACATCCACACGAAGACCACATAGGTGGTATGGACAATATTATAAATAATTTTTCAATTGGAAAAATATTTATGCCCAATGTTTCAACAAATACTAAAACATTTGAAGATGTAGTAGATGCAGTTAAAAATAAAAATTTAAAAATAGAAACACCTAAAATAGGGGATGAATTTACAGTTGGAAATGCTAATTGCAAAATTGTATATATAGGGGAAGATAAAGAAAATTTAAACTTATCATCTATAGTAATTCAGTTAGAATATAATAACTTAAAATATTTATTTACAGGAGATGCAGAAGAAGAGATAGAAAATAAATTAGACATTGGTAAAATAAATATTCTAAAAGTAGGACATCATGGGTCAGACACAAGTAGTAGTGAAAAATTTGTTAAAGAAACCGCACCAGAAATAGCAATAATATCAGTAGGAAAAGAAAATTCATATGGACATCCAAGTAGTGATATTATAAAAAGATATGAGGAAATCGGTAGCAAAATTTATAGAACAGACGAAGTGGGAAATATATTAATAGAACAAAAATAAAAATTATTCACAAAATGTGTGTATATTGTTAATATAAAAGTGTAAAAAACAGCTTTAAAGTGGAAAACTCTAGCGATAAAACGCTAGGTTGTAAATTTTAAAAAGCTGTTTTTTATTTTTGAACAAAAAAATTTTTTTAGAAAAAATAAAAAAAATTCAAAAAAAGCTTGCTATTTATTAAATGTTGTATTACAATTTAATTGAAGTGGAGAAAAGTGGTGGAAAGTGCCACAAAAAGATAGCGAGGTGAAACAAAGTGCTAATCGGTGAATTCGAGCATTCTCTAGATGTTAAAGGCAGATTAATATTACCATCAAAAATTAGAGAAGACTTGGGAGAAAAATTCATATTAACAAAAGGCTTAGATGGCTGTTTGTTTGGATTTTCAAAAACTGAATGGGCAAACTTTGAAGAAAAGCTAAAAACACTTCCACTTACAAATAAAAATGCAAGAGACTTCGTAAGATTTTTCTTATCTGGAGCAACCGAGTGCGAAATGGACAAGCAAGGTAGATTTTTAATAGCTAGTAACCTAAGAGATTATGCAACACTAGAAAAAGAAGCTGTTATAATTGGAGTTGGTACTAGAATTGAAATTTGGAATAAAGATAAATGGAAAGCTTACAATAGTGACGAAAATATTTCAGCAGACCAAATTGCAGAAAATATGACAATGCTAGGAATATAAAACAACTAACTTGTTATATAACTTGAAAAAAGTTTATATAAATTTACACTAAAGAAAAATAAAAAAAAACAAAAGATAGCCCAAACAAAAGATAAAAAAACAGGATACAAAAGATAAAGTTATTTGAGTATTTACAAAAGATAATCAAATAATCAACAAAAGTTTTTATGCTACTAAAGAAGGTTAAAAAAGCCTACTAAAGAAAAACATATAAATATACGAAAGTATTAAACAAAAGATAAATAAGAAAAGTACACATAAGAAAAAATATTTGTTTCTTAAAGTTTATAATATCTACACAAAAGAAAAAACTAAACAAAAGATAAATAAAATAAGAGGCATATACAGTTGGTATTTTTATACCAACTGCTTATGCTAATATTTTAAAATATTTTGCAGTGGATTAAAGGTGGTATTACATTGGAATTCAAGCATGAACCAGTTTTACTAGATAAATGTATAGAAGCATTAAACATAAATCCAAATGGAATTTATGTAGATGGAACATTAGGTGGGGCAGGTCATAGCTTTGAAATTATAAAAAGGTTATCACCAAAAGGTCTACTAATAGGAATAGATAGAGACACAGAAGCACTAGAAGCTGCAAAAGAAAAATTAAAAAGCTATACAAATGTAAAATATATTCATGACAATCATGATAATATAAAACAAATTTTAGAAGAATTGCAAATAAATGGCGTAGATGGAATTCTATTAGACTTAGGAGTTTCTTCATATCAGTTAGACGAAAAAGAAAGAGGTTTTAGTTATATAGCAAATGCAGAATTAGACATGAGGATGGACAAAGAGCAAAAATTATCTGCAAAAGATGTAATAAATACCTACTCAGAAGAAAAACTAGCAAACATAATTTGGGAATATGGAGAAGAAAGATTTTCTAGACAAATTGCAAGAAATATTTGCAAAACTAGAGAACAAAAGAAAATAAACACAACTGGCGAATTGGTAGAAATTATAAAAAAATCAATACCATTATCAAAACAAAAAGATGGACATCCTGCTAAAAGAACATTTCAAGCCATTAGAATAGAAGTTAATAATGAAATCGAACCATTATACAATACTGTATTAGATTGTATAAACTGTTTAAACAAAAATGGAAGATTAGCTATATTAACATTTCACTCTCTAGAAGATAGAGCAGTTAAGAAAGCATATAACGAAGCAGAAGGAAAATGCACATGCCCAAGCGATTTACCATATTGCGTGTGTGGTGCAAAATCATTAGGAAAAATAATAAATAAAAAACCAATAGAAGCAACAGAAGAAGAAACAAAAAATAACTCAAGAGCCAAAAGTGCAAAACTAAGGATTTTTGAAAAAAGATAATAAACAAAGGAGGTGAGATAACTTATGGCAAGCTATAAAAACAGTGGGTACCAATATGAAACAAGTCCACGAAAAATAGCCCCAGAATATAGCCCAAGGAAAGAACAAAAAGTAAACAAAACTAAAAAAACAAACACAGCTAATAAGCCAAAGACAAAACCAAAATTAAAACCACATGCTAAAACAATATTATATGTGTTTGCAGGATTTACTTTGCTATTTGCCTTAAGTTATCAAAACTCACTAATAAACGAAAGCTTTGACAAAAAAGAAGATTTAAAACAAGAACTAGCAACAATAGAAAAAGAAAATGAACAAGCAAAAGTTAATATACAAAATAGTCTTAATCTAGCAAATGTAGAAAAATCTGCTAAAGATATGCTAGGTATGAAAAAGCTAGATACTTCACAAAAGATATATGTAAGCTTACCAAAGAAAGATTATGTAGAACCTGCAATAGAAAAAGTAGTTATAGAAACAGAAGAAACATGGTGGCAAAAAATATTAGATTCAATAATAGATTTTGTAAATTAAATAAATAAAACCTTCTATATTAATTTATAGAAGGTTTTATTTTGCGTAAAATTTATGTTATAATATGTAAAGTTTATAATATTTGGAGGAACAATGAAAGAAACAATAAAAAATATACCAAACATATTATTAAATATTGCAAAAAATAACTTTATATTTGTAGTAGGAATAATTTTATTAATATATAAAGGGTTACTACTAAATTACTCAATAGGATTACAAATAAATACAAGTATGGTAATGTACACTATTTTAGTGGCAGTATTAATAATGTGTCCAACAATAAATAAAAGAAATAAATTTGGCTACATATACTTAAATATTATTTATTTCATAATAACATTTATATTATATGCAGATTTTTTGTATTACAGCTATTCTACAAATTTTTTATCTTTCTGCCAAATAGAAAATATAAAATACTCAAGAGAAATAGCAAGTGGAGTGTCTTGCATTATAAGTATAAAAAGTATGTTAATATTTTTTATTGATAATATTTTAGTAATAGCACTAAGCATATTAGGTTATAAAAAAATAAAATCTACAGAGTATTCTAACAAAATATTAAAAATAGCTTTAATAGTAATAATTATAATTTTAAATGTTTTTATTGTAAAAAATAAAATAAATGATATTTATATATCAAAAGGGTATAATAAATCACTAATTGTTGAAAATGCATCTATCTATTACTACCATTATGAAGACGCAAAAGACTATCTCTCAAGCATATTTAGAAAAGAAGAAATAGATGAAGAAAAATTAAAAAATGTGTATGAAGAAAATATAAATAGTAAAGAAAACACTACTGAATACACGGGAACAGCAAAAGATAGCAATGTAATTATTTTGCAACTAGAAAGTTTAAATGAGTTTATTATAGGTAAAAAAGTTAACGGAAAAGAAATAACACCAAATTTAAATAAATTTTTTAGAGAAAATATTTATTGCAGTAACATGTATAATCAAGGACTAGGAAGTACAGCAGATTCAGAGTTCGAAATGGAAAACTCAATGTATCCATTAGAAAATGGGTATGTGTTCCAGAAATATTCAAATAATACATGGTTAGATATTTATACAATTCTTAAAGAAAATGGCTATTACACTTCATTTATGCATCCAAATACAAGTACATTTTGGAATAGAGAAGAGGTATATAAGGCTGGTTATAATATAGATGAATACAATGATATTAGCAGATTTCCAAATATCGAACAAGCAGGCGAATTTTATTCAGATGAAGGATTTTTTGAAGAAGCTGTTAAAATAATGAATTCATATGAAAGAAAGTTTTGTACAACTTTAGTAAGTGTTACAACACATATTCCATTTTACTTAACAAGAGTTTCAAACTTAGAAGAAAAAGTTACTATAACCCAAGAAGATGTTAGCATGTATGAAAACGAAACCTTTAGAAATTATATTATATCGTGCAATTTTGTGGATTATGCTTTTGGTAAGTTTATTGAAGATTTAGAAGAAACAGGCTTAATGGAAAATAGCATACTTATAGTGTATGGAGACCATGGAGCAAGCTTAACTGCTACAGACGACTTAATAAAATTATATGAAGAAAACGAAATAGAATATACAGATTTTGAAAATACTACTAAAGATGTACATGTTCCTTTTGGAATAAAAATACCAAATGTAGAAGGAGCAAAAACAGTTGAAAATGCAGTGGCAAAAATAGATATCAAACCAACAATATTAGACTTATTAAATGTAGAAGATAAGTTTTCAATAGGTAGTAGCATATTTACATCAAAGGATTATGCTTTTATAAAAGGGCTAGGATTTATTACAAGCAAAAATTATTGTATAAATGGAAAATATTATAATAGAGAAGAAAAAGAAATAGAAGCTACAGAAGAGTTAGAAAAGCTACTACATAAAATGGAAAATGAAATTTATTTATCAGATACAATTATAAAAAATAATTTAATTAATTTAAATGAGTAGTGAAAAAATAAATAGAATTATAAAAGATTCTATTTATTTTTGCTTTAATACAATTATTTTTATATTTGAGTAGATGGAATAAAAAACACTTCTTTTTTTACATGTTGTGAATAAAATTAATAAAGCAATACATGAAAAGGAGTGGTAGCATGGGAAGAAATAACTCACAAAAGAATAAAAAAGTGGTTGCTATTCCTGAAATAAAAATAAAGAAAACCAATATTCAAAAAATAAAAAGTCTTAAAAAAAGCGAGAAAGATAACCAAGAAAAACTAAGAAAAAAGTTACAAAGAAGAAATGAAAAATTACAAAAGAAAAATAAAATAAAAAAACAAAAAACAATTAAAAAAGTAAGTGAAATAAATAAAAAAGCAAGGATGAAATATATAATATTAATTTCATTTTTAATATTTGCTATTATACTTGGAAAAATTGCTTATTTGCAATTTGTAAAAGGGTCGGAATTGCAATCTATGGCATATATACAGCAAACTTTAGATAGAAGTGTAAACCCAAAAAGAGGAACAATATATGATGCAACAGGAAAAAACATTTTAGCAATAAGTAGCACAGTAGAAACTGTAACAGTAAATCCTGTTAATATAAAAGTAGAAGATAAAGAAAAAGTGGCAGAAGCACTTTGCAATATATTCGAGCTAAATTATGAAACAGTTTTAAAAAAGGTAAAAAAGAATAGTTCAATTGAAACAATCGTAAAAAAGGTAGATAAAGACAAAACAGACGAATTAAGAAATTGGATGAAGGCAAACAATATAACAAATGGAATTAATATAGATGAGGACACAAAAAGATATTACCCATATAATAATTTAGCATCACAGGTTATAGGATTTACAGGGGCAGACAATCAGGGTCTAGATGGTATAGAAGCAATATATGAAGATGAGCTAAAAGGGGAAAAGGGTAAAATAGTTAAGATGACAGATGCAAGAGGAGGAGATATTGAAGAAGAAGGAGAAAACTATATAGAACCCGTTGATGGAATAGACTTAATATTAGGAATAGACTTAACCATACAAGGAATTGCGGAAAAATATTTAAAAGAGGCATGTATAGATAATAAGACAACAGATGGTGGAAACATAATTGTAATGAACCCAAAAACAGGAGATATTCTAGCAATGGCAGGTTACCCAAACTATAACTTAAATGAGCCATATGAACCAAGTACAGACGAGATGAAAGAAATGTGGGACACCTTATCAGATAGTGATAAAACTAAACAAATGCAAGCGATGTGGAGAAATAAAGCGGTAACAGATACATATGAGCCAGGCTCTACTTTTAAACTTTACACAGCTTCAGCAGCATTAGAGGAAGGGCTAGCAGAAGCAGATAAAGAGGGAGCTTTTAATTGCAGTGGAAGTATTGAAGTAGCAGGTGTTAGAATAAAATGCTGGAGATATTATAGACCGCATGGCTCACAAAGCTTAAGAGATGCACTAATGAATTCTTGTAATCCAGTTTTTATAGGGCTTGGAGAGAAAATAGGTGTAAAAACTTATTATGAATATTTACGAAAATTTGGTTTTCTAAAGAAAACAGGAATAGACTTACCAGGAGAAGCTAGCAGTATATTTTTAAAAGAGGAAAAAGTAGGACCAGTAGAACTTGCAACTATTGCATTTGGTCAAAGGTTTGAAATTACGCCAATACAAATGATAACAGGTGTAGCAACTATAGCAAATGGTGGCACATATGTTAAACCAAGAATTGTAAAAGCAAAAGTAAATAGCCAAACAGGGGAAAGAGTGGATGTACCAGTAGAAAAAGAAGAAAATGTAATATCTAAAGAAACAGCAGATAGTGTATTAAGCATGATGAATACTGTTGTAGATGAAGGAACAGGAAGAAATGCACAAGTAAAAGGGTATAGCATAGGTGGAAAAACAGGAACTTCTGAAGATGGCGTAAATACAAATAAATATGTAACATCTTTTGTTGGAGTAGCACCAATAGAAGCCCCTCAAGTTGTTATATTAGTAACTTTATATAATCCAACTGGAGAGGGGGGACACCAAGGAGGTGGTGTGGCAGCACCAATAGGAGGACAGCTATTTTCCGAAATATTACCATATATAGATGCACAAAAAAACGAAGATGCAGAAACCGAAGAAGACATAGAAGTACCAAATATAGAAGGTATGACTATTGAAGAAGCAAGAAAGGTATTAAAAGAAAGTGGGCTAGACATAAATATTGACGAAAACGAAGAAATTAATGAAAAAGAAACTATAATAAAAGAACAATACCCTAAAAAAGGAATAAAACTAAAAAGTGGAACAAAAGTTATTATAAATTACTAGAAAGTAAATTCAATAAACATAAATATAAATTAACAATATTATGTTTAGTGTTTACAGAAAAGCTAGCAAGAAAATGGTAAATAACAGTCAAAAAAACTGTAAAAAAGGTATACAAAATTTTAAATTAGTTATATAATGTAATCGATTAAAATCGGAGCATTATATAATAGAAAGGATTATATTATGAAACTAAAAGAAATTTTAGTAGGGCTTGACAAAATAAAAGCCAAAGGAGACTTAGATGTCGAAATTCCAAACATATCAAGCAACTCAAAAGAAGTAAGTCAAGGAGATATGTTTGTTGTTATTAATGGGTTTGAGTCAAACGGAGCAAGTTACATAGACGAAGCAATAAATAATGGTGCAAAAGTAATAATGGCACAAGACGATATTGAAAAAGAAGCAATTTTAAAAATTCCAGAAGGAATTACAATTGTATTAGTAGAAAATGTAAGGCATGCTCTAGCAATTTCTGCATGTAACTTTTATAAAAATCCATCTAGAAAATTTAAGTTAATAGGTGTTACAGGAACAAAAGGAAAAACAACTACTACATTTATGATAAAAGATATTTTAGAAAAGCAGGGCTTTAAAGTAGGTCTTATTGGAACAATTTGCACATATATAAATGGCAAAAATTTAGGAGACAATGATAGAACTACTCCAGAAAGTCTAGAATTACAAAAATTATTTAGCATGATGGTAGAAGCAAAAACAGAAGTAGTAGTTATGGAAGTATCATCACAAAGCTTAAAATTATCAAGAGTAGATGGATGTGACTTCGACATAGGAATATTTACAAACTTTTCAGAAGACCATATAAGTGAAAAAGAACATCCAGATATGGAAGATTACTTCAATTCAAAAGTACAATTATTTAAGATGTGCAAAAGCGGATTTATAAATATAGACAACATATATACAGCAGAAATGTTAAAGTTAGTACCAGAGTGTGATATAAAAACATATGGAATAGATAACCCAGCAAATTTACTTGCAAAAGACATTACAGTTACAAATACAACAGCAGATTTTAAAGTAAAAATAGGTGATAGAAACGAGAGAGTAAAAGTTGGAATTCCAGGAAGGTTTAGTGTATATAATTCTTTAGCGGCTATAAGTGTTGCAAATAAATTTGGATGTAGTGTAGACAATATAAAAGAAGCATTGTTAAATGTTAGAGTGCCTGGAAGATGTGAGTTAGTAGATAATTCAAAAGAATTAAAGATAATGATAGATTATGCACACTCACCAGAAAGTTTGTCAAATATTCTTCAATCTGCAAAAGAATATACATTAGGAAAAGTAATTTGTGTATTTGGTTGTGGAGGAGACAGAGATGCATTAAAAAGACCAATTATGGGAGAAATATCAGGAAAACTAGCAGATTATACTATTATTACATCAGATAACCCAAGAACAGAAGAACCAGAAAAAATAGTAAAACAAATAGAAGAAGGAATAAAAAAGACAAAAGGAAAATATCAATGTATTATAGATAGAAAAGAAGCAATAAAAACAGCTATAAATATGGAAAAGAAAAACGACTTATTAATTATAGCTGGCAAAGGGCATGAGCTTACACAAGAAATTAATCATAAAAAATATCCTTTTGATGAAAGAATAATTGTAAAAGAAATTATAGAAAAATAGTGGCTACTAAGGAGGAAATATGGAATTTCAAACAAAAATAATATTATTGTCATTTGCTATTACAATAGTTTTGGCATTTATAATAATCCCAATTTTAAAAAAATTAAAAATAGGTCAAATAGAAAGAGTAGAAGGTCCACAGTCACATTTAAAAAAACAAGGTACACCAACAATGGGTGGAATTATAATGATTATTGTAATTATAATAGTTGGTGCATTTATGTTTATAGATTATTCAGGTTCAACTGATGCAGGCCAAAGGCAGATGGCACAAAACTTATTGCCAATTATAATAGCTACAGTTGGATTTGGAATAATTGGATTAATAGACGATTTAAAAAAACTAATTGGAAAAAACACAGAAGGTTTAAAACCAGCATATAAAATGATAGGATTGCTTATAGTATCTGTTGGATTTTCGCTATATTTAACAGAAATAATGGGCTTTAAACCAGAAATATATATACCATTTGCAGATATTTACTTAACATTTCCAGTATGGCTATATGTACCATTTGTAGTTTTAGTATTTTTAGCAACAACAAATGCCATAAACTTAACAGATGGAATAGATGGACTTTCAACAAGTGTAACTACAATAATATTAACATGTTTAACCATAATTAGTGTTATATTAGGAGTAAAAGAAGTTACAGTTTTTGGCTCTATATTAATAGGAACATGTTTAGGATTTTTACTATTCAATTTATACCCTGCAAAAGTTATGATGGGAGATACAGGTTCATTATTACTAGGAGGAGCAATAGCAAGTATTGCTATATATTTAAAAATGCCATTACTATTATTAATAATAGCACTAGTTCCAATATTAGAAACATTATCTGTAATAATTCAAGTTACTTATTATAAAAAAACAGGAAACAGAATATTCAAAATGGCACCATTGCATCATCATTTTGAATTATCTGGTTGGAAAGAAAATAAAATTGTTTCAGTATTTAGTTTAGTAACATTAGTATGTTGTGCTTTAGGATTAATGGTTATATAAAAAAGTTAGGTGGAGAATAAATGAAACAAGGTGTTAGTAAAACCAATAATTTCATAAACAATAAATTTGACTTTATACTTTTTATCGTTGTAATAGTCTTATTAGCTTTAGGAGTTATAATGGTACTTTCAGCAAGTGCTCCATCTTCTTTGGCTGAAAACGGTAAAAGCTATTCATATGCAGTAAGGCAATTAGGTTTTGCAGTAGTTGGCGTAATTGCTATGATTATACTTTCAAAAATAGATTATCACATATACAAAAAATTCTACTGGCCTGCCTATATTGTATCTGTTGTAATACTTCTACTAGTTCTTGTACCAGGATTAGGTTCTGGAGCAAATGGAGCTACTAGGTGGATTAAATGGCCAGTGCAATTTCAACCATCAGAAATTACAAAAGTTTTATTAATTATATTTTATGCAGGTTACTTATCAGACCATAAATCAGAAATTACAGACTTTTGGAAAGGCTTTGTAAAACCACTATTATTCTTATTACCACCATTTGCAATACTATTTTTTGTACAAAACCATTTAAGTGTTTGTATTGTTATTGGAGCTATTGTTGGAGTAATGATGATAGCTGCTGGAATAAGGATGCTATTTGTATGGGCAACTTGTGGAATAGGAGCAGTAGGAATAACTGGACTATTACTATTAATGAATGCAAAAGATTCAGGAGGGTTTAGATTAAGCAGAGTGCTATCTTTCTTAGACCCATGGTCAGATCCTACTGGAGATGGATGGCAAGTAATACAAAGTTTTTATGCAATAGGTTCAGGAGGATTTTTTGGAGTAGGACTTCGGAGAAAGTAAACAAAAATTTTTATACATATCAGAACCACAAAATGACTTTATATTTTCAATAGTAGCAGAAGAACTTGGATTTGTTGGATGCTTGGCAATTATAGCATTGTTTGCAGTTTTAATATGGAGAGGAATATTAACTGCTATGAGAGCACCAGATAACTTTGGAAGCTTATTAGCAGTTGGAATAACTACTTTAATAGGAATACAAGTAATTATAAATATTGCAGTTGTAACAGGATTAATGCCAGTTACAGGTATGCCATTACCATTTTTCAGCTATGGTGGAACAGCACTTATGATATTACTTGCTAGTATGGGAATATTGTTAAATATATCAAGAGCTTGTAAAAAAATATAAATTAGTTAAGACGGGCAAACAAAATAGCCCGTCTTAAAAGGCAAAATAGGAAATGTGTATAAAAATATAAATTTTTAAGGCTGAAAGAAAAATAAAAAATTTAACTTAAGTAAAAATGTATATAAAAAACATTTAAGCTAAGAAAGAAAGGGTGAAATTATGAGGGTAATTATAGCAGCAGCAGGAACAGGTGGACATATAAATCCAGGTTTAGCAATAGCAAACAAAATAAAACAGGAAGAGAAAAATTCTGAAATTATATTTGTAGGTACAGATAGAGGCATGGAAAATGACTTAGTACCAAGAGCTGGCTATGAATTAAAGAAAATAGATGCATATGGGTTTAATAGAAAAATATCTTTAGAAAATGTAAAAAAAATGTATAAAACATTTAAGTCTATAAAACAAGCAAGAAAAATAATAGATGAGTTTAAACCAGATTTAATGATAGGAACTGGAGGGTATATATGCTTGCCAGTTGGAATTGCTGCAAACAAAGCAAATGTTCCAATTGTTCTTCACGAAAGTAATGCATTTCCTGGAATTGCAATAAAAATGCTTGCAAAAAAAGCAAGTGCAATACTAGTTGGATTTGAAGATGCAAAAGAAAGAATAAAAAATAAAGAAAAAGTAGTTGTAGTAGGAAATCCAAGTAAAGTAAAAAAAATAGAGTTTAGTAAAGAGCAAAAAGAAGAAATAATAAAGAAAATTGGTTTAAAAGATATGTCAAAACCAATTGTACTAGTATTTGGAGGAAGCCAAGGTGCACAAAGAATAAACGAAAGCTTTATAAATATAATAAGTAAAAAGCTAAACGAGAATTACCAAATTATTTGGGCAACAGGTCCAAACCAATATGATATGATAAAAACAAAATTACAAAGTTTAAATATTACTATTAATAATATTCCAAATGTAAAAATATTACCATACATATATAATATGGAAGAAGTAATGAATTGTGTAGATTTAGTTGTAAGTAGAAGTGGAGCGATGACCATAACAGAAATATCAATAGTAGGTAAGCCAAGTATATTTATACCATTTCCATATGCAACCGAAAACCACCAAGAATACAATGCAAAAGTGCTAGAAAAAGCTAGTGCAGCTAAAATAATTTTGGACGCAAAATTAGATGATAATATACTAAATTCGACAATAAATGAAATAATTAGTGATAAACAAGAAATATGTCGAATGGGCGAAAACGCTCACAAGGTCGAGATTAAAAACGTAGAAGATAAAATTTATGTCGAATTATGTAAGATATTGGAGACGAAAAAACATTGAAAACTTTAAGATTATAATATATAGTTGAAACATCGCGTTCGTAATCGCGTGGAAAAGGGGAAGGAGGAAACTGTATTGCATAATCTTAGAACGTTTTTCGATAAAACTACCATCGATAACAAAGAAGCAGAAGACTTTAACTTTGACAAAATCTATTTAGAATATTACAAAAATAGAAATGACGAAAAAGTTAAAGCCGAAACCAAGCCATATGGAGTAACTATAATAAAGAAAACGCAAACAGGAAAAATACTAGAGATAGAAGAAAAAGAAGTAACGAATATTATAAACAAAGAAAATGAAGCTGATAATATTTTAAAATTACTTGTAACTTATAAGGTCACACCAATTGGTTTAGATGATGTTTTAGCAGACTTGGTAAGTTATTAAAATGCAAAAGATTAGTAATTTTAGGTAAAATATAAATATTTACTTAAAATTTCTAATCTTTTTTTATAACAATACAAATTATATATAATTATTAGAAATAAAGATTTAATAATAATATTTTATTATTTGCTAATAAAAGCTTAAAATAAGTAGGAGTATTTGAATAAATTAAAACATAATCAAAAGCAAAGCACATATAAAGTGGAATTAATTGTAATTTTTTACTAGTAACACTTGCAAAATTGTAAAATTTAAGCTATTATATTTTCTAGATTTTAAATAAGGAATTAAAGGTTGAAAAATAATTAGAATTTTGGCAGTATAAACTTTATTAGAAATAATTTACAAAAATATGAAAAATTCAAAATAGCCAGAGTTTAATTCTTTTCCAACCTACTTTGTGCCTTGAGAAAGGAAAGTGATTAAATATGCCAGATAAATTAATAATAGTTGAGTCACCTGCAAAGGCAAACACAATAAAAAAGTTCTTAGGTGGAAATTACAAAGTAATGGCTTCAATGGGACATATAAGAGATTTACCTAAATCTAAATTGGGAGTAGACATAGAACATGACTTTGAGCCTGAATATATAAATATAAGAGGAAAGGGAGATTTAATAAAATCATTAAAAAAGGAAGCAAAAAACGCAAACAAAGTATATCTAGCAACCGACCCTGACCGTGAAGGAGAAGCAATAGCATGGCACTTATCACACATATTAGAAATACCAGAAGACTCTGTATGCCGTGTTACTTTTAACGAAATAACAAAAGAAACAGTACAAAAATCTATTAAAGAACCAAGAAAAATAGATATGAATTTAACAGATGCACAACAAGCAAGACGTGTGCTAGATAGAATAGTTGGTTATAAAATTAGCCCTATATTATGGAAAAAAGTAAAAAGAGGATTATCAGCTGGGCGTGTTCAATCTGTTGCAGTTAAGCTAATTGTAGACAGAGAAGAAGAAATAGAAAAATTTATTCCAGAAGAATATTGGAACATATATGCTATTTTAATAGAACCAAAATCAAATAAAAAGTTTGAAGCTAAATTTTATGGAAAAGATGGCAAGAAACTTGAAATACATAATAAAGAAGAAGTAGACAATATATTAAAACAAATTGAAAATGGAAAATACATAGTAGAAGATGTAAAAAAAGGAGAAAAGAAAAGAACTCCCGCACCACCATTTACAACAAGTACAATGCAACAAGAGGCATCAAGAAAATTAGGATTTACTCTTAAGAAAACAATGTCTGTTGCACAAGGATTATACGAAGGTGTTAAAGTAGAAGAAAAAGGCACAGTGGGATTAATTACATATATGAGAACAGATTCTACAAGAATTTCAGAAGAAGCAAGGCATGCAGCAAAAAAACATATAGAATCAGAATATGGCGAAAAATATTACGAAAATAGATATTACAAAACTAAACAAAACTCACAAGATGCACACGAAGCTATAAGACCAACTTACATAGAGTTAACACCAGAAAAAATAAAAAACAATTTAACACCAGACCAATATAAATTATATAGGTTAATATATAATAGATTTATAGCAAGCCAAATGTCAGCAGCAATATATGATACAGTTTCTGCAAACATAAATGTTAATTCATATAATTTTAAAGCAAATGGTCAAACTCTAAAATTCAAAGGGTTTATGACACTATATGTAGAAACATTGGACAACGAAAAAGAAGAGGTGGACGAAAATATACCAGAATTAGTAGTTGGGCAAGAAGTTATAAAAGAAAAATTAGATCCAAAACAAAGTTTTACAGAGCCACCACCAAGATATACAGAAGCAAGCTTGGTTAAGGCATTAGAAGAAAAAGGAATAGGCAGACCAAGTACGTATTCTCCTACTATTACAACTATAATAGATAGGCATTACATACAAAAAGAGCAAAAACAATTAGTCCCAACAGAGTTAGGAAAAGTTGTTAATACCCTACTTACAGAAAATTTTACAGATATTATAAATGTAGAATTTACTGCAAAAATAGAAGAAAACTTTGATGAAATTGCAGAAGGAAAAGAGCCATGGAAAGATGTAATTAGAACATTTTATGGACCTTTTGAAAAAGAAGTAGAAAAAGTAGATAAAGAACTAGAACATGTAAAACTAGAAGATGAAGTATCAGACGTGCCATGTGACAAATGTGGAAGGATGATGGTAATAAAATATGGAAGATACGGGAAATTCTTAGCATGTCCAGGCTACCCAGAGTGTAAAAATGCAAAACCAATAGTAGAAAATATAGATGTTCCATGCCCTGTTTGTGGTTCAAAAGTGCAAGTTAGAAAAACAAAAAGAGGAAAGAAATATTATATTTGCGAGAATAACCCAAAATCTTGTAATTATATTTCATGGAATAAGCCAAAAGTAGGAGAAGAGTGGTCTCCTGAAATAGAGAAAGAAACGCAAAAAGCAAAAAGAGCTATTAAAAAAACAAGAAAAACTAAAAAATCTAGTAGCAGTAAAACTACAAAAAGTAGTAAAAGTACAAAAACTAAAAAGACTACAAAAAAGAAAGAATAAAATTTAATATATAACAAATAAAGAAGCTTTATAATAAGCAAAAAAACAGAAGTAAAAATTAAAATATAGAAATTTACTCTTCAGCTTAAAATATAAAGCTTCTGTATTTGTTTATATCAAAATATCAAAAATACTAGCTTGTAAAATTAAGAAAAATAATGTATAATTCATATTTAGTAAATTATTAGGGGTAGAAGTATGATTTTAAATAATAATAAAATGGACGAAGAAGAAAATAAAAAAGTATTTAAGCAACTTGTAAACACCTTTCTAACCACGGAAATCAAACAAACACAAAATATAAAAAATCTAGATAGTAACATTTGCATAGAGCCAACAATTTTCTATGATAAATTCCATGGAACGTTAAAAATAGAATTTAAAATAGGAAATGTACAAATGTACAAACTAAAAAATCTAGTAGAATTTTACGACAAAATGATGGCACAAGAAGTCTATAAGTATGGTTCTAAACTTGAATTTAAACATACCAAAGAAGCCTTTAATGAAGAGAGCAAAAGGCTTTTAGATTTTATACTAAAATATGCAGAGATAATAAAATACACTAATGAAGCTAATAATTTGTATTCCAGTTACAGCAAAAAGCTAAATGAAGCAAATATTACAATATCAAAATCAGCTTTAGACGAATTATTTGAAATATTAGATGGAAAAAACATAAAGTTTTTTAATGGTCAACTAGAAGAAAATATTACTTTCTTAACAGAAGAGCCTAATATAAAATTAGAACTATTAAAAAATAAAAGCGGAACATATACAATAGCACCTAATATAGATATTTATTCATACGATACCATTTACGGAAAAAATTATATATATATATTGTTTAAAAATGCTTTATATAAATGTAATAAATCATTTGAAAGTACAGTGCTAAAAACACTAGATATCTACAAAAAAAATTACACTGGGGAAATCTATTTAAAAACAGATGAGGAATTAAAAGATTTCTTTAGCATAGTAAATCCAAAATTAAAAAAATACATAGATATAAAAAATGTTCCACTAGAGGAACTAGAAAAATATATTCCAAAAGAGTTAGGTGTAAAAGTTTATCTTGACTATGACAACCAAAATAGAGTAGTTGCAGATATAAAATTTTGTTATGGAAAAGAAGAATTTAATCCATTGCTAAATCAAGAAATAAAAGAAGTAAGAAACCTTGTTGCAGAAGACGAAGCATTAGAAATTTTAAGAAATACTGGATTTATGCTTGATGTAAAAAATAGTAGACTAATATTAGTAGATGAAGAAAAAATATATGACTTTTTAGCTAAAGATATAGAACTATATATGAAAAAGTTTGAGGTATTAGCTACAGATAATTTCAAAAATAGGCAAATTAAGCCATTTAAAATAAACTCAATTGGGGTAAGACTAGAAAGCAACTTACTAAATATTAATATTGAGGACATTGGTTTAGATATAAACGAAATTAGTCAAATTCTAGAAAGATACAATTTAAAGAAAAAATATTATAGATTAAAAGACGGAAATTATATTAATATAGAAAATAACAACGATATTGAGCTTTTAGCTAATATGGTTGACGGTATGGATATAAGGTATAATGAAATTAAAGATGGGATGATTAGAGTTCCAATATATAGAGGAATTTACCTAGAAAGTATACTAAAAAAACTAAAAAATACAAATATAACAAAGGATGATAATTATAAAAAAATAGTTAGCGATTTAGAAATAAGAGAAAATGACTATATAGATGTAAATATAAAAGGATTAAATGCAGACTTAAGAGGTTACCAAAAGCTAGGTTATAGATGGCTAAAAAATTTGGATTACTATCATTTAGGTGGAATATTAGCAGATGACATGGGACTTGGAAAAACAATTCAAATATTAGCATTAATATTATCATATGTAGAAGAAAAAGGAAAAGATGCGAAACCTTCTATAGTAATTTGCCCAAGTTCACTTTCACTTAACTGGCTTAACGAAATTAAAAAGTTTGCACCTTCACTAAAATGTATAGCAATTGGTGGAAATGCAATACAAAGAGAAAAACAAATTAATAAAATATTAGAAAATAATATTGTAATAACATCATATGAATTACTAAAAAGAGACATAAACATATATAAAGAAAAAGAATTTGAATTTAAATATGCTATTGCAGATGAGGCACAATACATAAAAAATAATAATACGCAAAATGCAAGAGCAATAAAGGTAATTAATGCAGAAACAAGATATGCGCTAACTGGTACTCCTATAGAAAACTCATTATCAGAGCTATGGTCAATATTTGACTATATTATGCCAGGCTACTTGTTTGGACATAAAAAATTTAAAGAAGAATATGAAACACCAATAGTAAAAGATGAAGATGAAAAGGCAATGGAAAAATTAAAACAATTAATAGAACCATTTGTTTTAAGAAGAGTTAAGAAAGAAGTTTTAACAGAATTGCCAGATAAAACGGTTACAGTTCTATATAATGAGATGGGAGAAGAGCAAAAAGAACTTTATAAATCATATTTAGCAATAGCAAAAAAAGAAGTAAAACAAGAAATATCTGAAAATGGTTTTGAAAAAAGTCAAATAAAAATACTGTCACTTTTAATGAGACTAAGACAAATTTGCTGCCATCCATCATTATTTTTATCAAATTACAGTGGTGAAAGTAGCAAACTAAATCAATGTATAGAAGTATTAAAAGATGCAATATCATCTGGACATAAAATATTATTATTTTCGGGCTATACATCAATGTTTGACATTATAGAAAAAGAACTAAAAAAGAGTAATATAAATTACTTTAAGCTAACAGGTCAAACAAAAGTATCTGAAAGAGTGGATTTAGTAGATGAATTTAACACAAATCCAGAAATAAAAGTATTCTTAATTTCCTTAAAAGCAGGAGGAACAGGGCTTAACCTAACTGGTGCAGATATGGTAATACATTACGACCCATGGTGGAATATATCTGCTGAAAATCAAGCAACAGATAGAACATATAGAATTGGGCAGAAAAATAATGTGCATGTATATAAAATGATAACAAAAGATTCCATAGAAGAGAAAATATATGAGCTACAAAAACGTAAAGAAAAACTTATAGACAATATGTTATCTACTAAAACTACATTTATTAATAAGCTTTCAGAAGCAGATATTATGAAGCTATTTGAGTAAAGTTTGCATAATATTGGAAAAATGTTATACTCAAGTTAGTAACGGTTGTTACAATTTATATTATAAGGGAGTTGTTCCTATGAATATGCACCTTTTCCAAATCCAGATAGCCGACAGTATGGCTGACCGGATGTATGCCAAACTTGGTTTGGAAAACGAAAAAGCAGAAATGCTGCACAAACTGAGAAGAGACATTACTCAAGAGTGGCTGGACTGTGCATTTGCGGCAGCAGGTCTCTCGAAACTCCATGGTGGAGACGTAATGGACGACACCTACGAATCGTTTAAGAAGGAACTGAAAGGTAACATTATCGTGGGAATCCTTGTGAAAGGGTTCGAAGGAGCAGTAAACGGAGACAAGGAACTCAAAGAAGTAGTAAAAGAACTGCTAACTGTCGAAAACGCGAAAAAGTATATCGACAGCTTTGGGTACTGGTATCGGTGGGCACTGTTGGAAGAAGCAGCAAGAGTAGAAATTTCAATCGAAAGGCATATGGAGTTGCCAGACACATATGATGGCATCGAAGACGAGGAAGTGAGAAGGAAAGAGAAAGACATAATCGAAAGAGCTGGCATGAAGCGTGAGCACTTTGGAAGGTATACTCCGGAAGAAGTAAGACTTTACGAGGAAACAATGAGGCAAGAAGATGTTAGAAAACACCTCTCGCCTGACTGGCTAAAGGAATAAGATAGACCTCCCTAAAAGAAGACAGCTGGTTTTGGCATTGCCAAAGCCAGCTATCTTCTTTTATTTATAAAAAATCTATACTTAATAATTTGTTTATGATACAATAACAGAAAAATGTAGTAGAGAGGTATAATAAATGCAAGATTTTATAACTGTAATAGGTGGTGGATTAGCTGGTTCAGAAGCCGCATATCAAATTTCTAAAAGAGGAATAAAAGTTAAATTATATGAAATGAAACCAAATAAATTTTCTCCTGCACATAGTAACAATAATTTAGCAGAAATAGTTTGCAGTAACTCTTTTAAATCAAATTTGCACACAAATGCATGTGGACTTTTAAAAGAAGAACTTAGAATATTAGATTCACTTCTAATAAAAGTGGCAGATGAAACATCAGTGCCAGCAGGTCAAGCTTTGGCAGTAGATAGAGAAAAATTTGCAGAAAAAGTTACCGAAGAAATAGAAAAAATAGATAATATTGAGGTAATTAGAAAAGAAGTAGGAAGAAAACTAGTAGATAATACAGACGATATACTTATTAGTGATGAATTAATAAACGAAATAACAGAAATGTCAAATGAGGGAATTGTTATAATAGCAACAGGACCACTTACATCTGATAAACTTTTTAAAGAAATATTAGAGATTACAGGAAATAATAATTTATACTTTTATGATGCAGCAGCACCAATTATAGATAAAAATTCAATAAATATGAATATTGCATTTAATGGCAATAGATATGAACAAGAAAGAGAGAAAGACGAAGATATAGAAGTTTGGAAGAATAGAATAGAAAAACAAGACAAAAGTTATGTAAACTTACCTATGAATAAAGAAGAATATGAGAATTTTTGTAGTGAGCTTGTAAACGCAGAAGTGGTAGAGTTACACAATTTTGAAAAAAGAGAAATATTTGAAGGATGTATGCCAATAGAAATAATGGCAAAAAGAGGTATAGATACATTAAGATTTGGACCTTTAAAACCTGTGGGATTTACAGATTTAAGGACAGGAAGAAGACCATATGCCGTTGTACAATTAAGGCAAGATAATTCACAAGGTAACTTATATAATATGGTTGGTTTTCAAACAAATTTAAAATATGGAGAGCAAAAAAGAGTATTTAGGCTTATACCAGGATTAGAAAATGCAGAATTTGAAAAATATGGAGTTATGCATAGAAACACTTTTATAAATTCACCAGAATTATTAGACGAGACATATAACTTAAAGAAAAATAACAATATATTTTTTGCAGGTCAAATTACAGGAGTGGAAGGCTATGTAGAGTCTATTGCATCTGGTTTAGTAGCTGGAATAAATGCAGTTGCTATGTATAATAGCAAAAATAATATAGAAAATAACCACAAAATAGTATTTCCCAAAGATACAATGATAGGAGCACTAGCAAAATATATTTCTATACCTAATGGTAATTTTCAACCTATGAACGCAAACTTTGGAATAT
Source organism: uncultured bacterium (assembly GCA_905215615.1). Taxonomy (GTDB): domain Bacteria; phylum Bacillota; class Clostridia; order TANB77; family CAG-508; genus CAG-273. The sequence continues at coordinate 29,471 of CAJMQM010000005.1, forward strand.
TGCCAGAATTCCCTGAAAAAATAAAATATAAAAAACTTAAGTATGGTAAATTAGCAGATAGAGCTATTGAAAGTCTAAAAAATGTTACAAAAATATAACAAAAAGATTATAATTGCATTACATTTCAACAATTTTACATAAAATTGTTGAAAAAATAAATAAAATATGGTAAAATATAGAATAGTGATATTATTATTAATATAAAAGGAGATATAAACATGGGAAAAAAGGTTGATAAATTAGAGCAAATGTATCAAGAATTTGAAGCTAAATATGCAAAAGCTTCAGAAGAAGAAATTAAAATAGCAATGCTTAAAGGAGATAGCCTAGTTGAACAAAATAGTGAAGAAATAGCAAAGTTACAAGAAACAATAAATACAAAAAAACAATTAATTGATGCCTTAGAAGGAAAAGACGAAGCAGAAACTTCACCTAGAATTAAATCAGCAATAGAAGCAGCACAAGGAGAAATGAAAGAAGCTCAAGATAAAATGAAAGAGCTTCAAACTAGTAGCAATAGGTCTGGAAAAATGAAAACAAATTTACAAGCATACATGAAAAACAAAGACCAAATAAGACAAATTAGAGCTTTAAAAGATAATATAGACAAAAAAATACCATTAGAAATTGCTAAAAGAGATGAAAGCAAAACAAAAATGGAATTAGCAGAAGCATCTTTAAAAGACGCTAATAAAAAATTAGCAGACGAAAAGCTTACAATGGCAATGAGCCAAGAAGAATATAATAATTTATTAGGACAAAAAGCACAAGCTGAAAAAGATGTAAAAGAGCAAACAGAAATCTATAAAAAAGCAAAAGAAAAAATTGTAGAATTACAAACAAAATCAGGAAAATGCGATTTAGCTTGGAAAACTTTATTTACAGGAAAAACATGGGACGACATACAAAGAAGAGCATTAGACCCTAAAACAAAGTTTGTTAGACATGTAGATGAAGATACAAAATTAAAGCCAACAGAAAAAGATACTCGTTCAGAAGAAGATAAAATGAAAGAAGATATTGGTAAAACTGTAGAAGAAGTAAGAAGACAACAAGAAGAGGAAAAAGCAAAAAATGGTGGCAAAAAAGATGAAAAAACAGATTTACCAGCACCTACTTCAAAACACCCAAGATGGGAAAGTTTTAAGAACTTCTGGAAAAGAGCAGGTAATAAAATAAAAGAAGTTTTTGTTGGAAAAGATGAAGCAGAAGTAAAAAAACCAGATTATTCTAAGATGGATGATATTCCAGCAGATAAAAGAGACCAATTCTTACAGGAATTAAGAAAACATGTAGATAAAGAATATGGAAGAGAAGTAAGAGAGCAAAAAGAAGCTCAATACATAGAACAACATAAAGCTAAACCAAAAACAAATGAGCCAAAACCAAAAGCAGAAAAAGAAGAGGAAACAAGATAAAATTAAACATTAATAAATAAAAAAATAAATTATACCCAATTATTAATTAAGAAAGTTTAATAATTGGGTAATTTTATGTGTATTATTATATGTAAATGTACTTTAAGGAAATAAGTGTAAAACTTAATAAAAGCTATATATGGGCTTATATTTGTAATAATTAAAAAAATATGGTATAATAAAGTATGCAAGATTTATAAACCTATCAACCATAAGAAAGGAAGATTAGCATGAAGAGAAAGGGTTTCTTAAGTCGGGAGCTTGTAGAGTTCTTCGTAGTAGTAGTTAGCATTTTAGCCGTGCTGGTAGTCCTCTGGATTGCCGCGGAATTCGGTTGGGTACTAACCTGGATTGCTGAGAACTGGCTACCCTTCACTATCGGTTTCGCTGTTGCAGTGGTCATGAAACTGCTGGCAGCTGTATGGACTGAGCAGATGAGGGAAAGAAGCAGAAAGGAATAATTTCCAACGACAGAGAGGAGGCAACCTGAAAAGGATGCCTTCTTTCTACATTTTATAAAAAAATAAAAACATAAATATAAAAATAAATGCAATTTATAGAATAAAGATGCAAACTTTCGAGAAAAGTAGAAAAATGTAAAATAAAACACTTAAAAAGTTAAATATAAATGCTTAATTTTCTTGACTTAAGACTATAAAAATGATAAAATATAACCGTTAGTGTAAAATACGCGTATTGTGTATTTCTCTAACGGTTTTATTATTTTTAAGAAAAGAGGTGAAATTCAAGTGCCAACAATTAATCAATTAGTAAGAAAAGGAAGAAAAAGTACAAGAGCTAAATCTACAGCTCCAGCTTTACAACACGGT
>CAJMQM010000006.1 GCA_905215615.1 uncultured bacterium
ATTTGATGTATGTTCACCACACAATTTTAATTATCAAGTTTTTGAAGAACAAATGTTAGAAGTTTTAAGAGAAGTTTGCAAAGAATATACCAATACGAAAAAACTAGAAGAAATTGCAAAACAAACAAAAACAAAACAAAGGAAAGAATTTGATATAAAAAAGCAAATAGAATCTTTTAAACAAGCAATAGACAATGAAACTAGAAAGTTGGAAGTAATGTATGATGACAGATTGGCAGGAATTATTACACTTGACGAATATATGAAAAATGCAAATAGAATAAAAGAGATTGTAAAAGGATATGAGCAAAACATCAAAGAACTTGAACAAGAATTATTCGGAGAAAATAATAAAACAAAAAGTGAAAGTAAATTAGATCATTTAATAGAGGAGTTTCTTAATATGGAGAAACCAACAAAAGAAATAATTAGAGAATTTATAGAAAAAATTGAAATTCATAGCGACAAGCAAGTTGATATTTATTTCAATTTTAAACCATTACAAGATTTAAATAATAATTTTATATGTGCTAGAAAAGAATATGAGAAAAAAGTAGGATAGAAAAAAATGTCCACAACAACAATATACTCACGGAGCAATATGGGTTATAATTGCAGAAAGTATGTTAGGCTTTGGAGATAAAGGTGTAGAATTTTTTAGAATGATAAATCCAATAGAACATTCTAGAACAAAAGATTCGGCAAATAAATATAAAGTAGAGCCATATGTAATGCCAGCAGATGTATATGGACAAGGAAACCTTTCAGGAAGAGGAGGTTGGACTTGGTATACAGGTTCTAGTAGTTGGATGTATGAGGCAGGAATAAAATATATTTTAGGATTAAATATTGTAAAAGACTTTTTAAGGATGAAGCCATGTATTCCAAAAGATTGGAAGGAATATTCCATAAAATATAGGTATGGAAGTAGCATTTATAACATTAATGTAAAAAATGAAAATGGAAAAAATACGGGAGTAGAAAAATTTATAGTAAATGGAGAAGAAATACCAGACAAACAGCTTAAGTTAAATAAGATGGGTGGAATTTATCACATTGACATCATAATGTAACAAAATACAACAAAATGTAACAAAAAATAAATATTATAAAATTTTTGTTTCTAAAATGTTACAAAAATTTTACAAAATAACAAGAAATATCTTGTACAAATTATTTTAATGTGATATAAATATATATAAATAATAGGCTTATCAAATGAAAGGTGGGGCTGTTTGTGGAAGAAAAATATGAGAGTAACTATGAGAAAAAGAAAATTTTAATTGTTGATGATGAAAAGCCAATTGTAGAGATTTTAACTTACAATTTACAAAAAGAAGGGTATGAAACCATAGAAGCTTATGATGGGGAGCAAGCAATAAACTTAGCGTTAACAAAAAAACCAGACTTAATATTACTTGATATAATGCTTCCAAAAGTGGATGGACTAACTGTTTGTAAGAGAATAAGACATACACTATCAAATGTACCAATTCTAATATTGTCTGCAAAAGACGAAGAAATAGACAAGATATTGGGGTTAGAACTAGGTGCAGATGATTATATTACAAAACCTTTTAGTGTAAGAGAACTAATGGCTAGAGTAAAAGCAAATTTAAGAAAGTCAGAAGTTATACAAGACACAGACCAACAAGTAGAAGAAACTACTGATGATGATGGAACTAAAATAGAAGTAGGAGAACTAAAATTAGATTTAGACAAATTCGAAGTAAGAGCAAGAGGAGAAGTAATAGACCTAACTTTAAGGGAATTTGAAGTTTTAAAATATTTAGCAAACCAACCTGGACAAGTAGTAACAAGAGAAACTCTATTAGAAAAGGTATGGGGGTATGAATATTTTGGAGATATTAGAACAGTAGATGTTACAGTAAGAAGAATTAGAGAGAAAATAGAAAAAGATACTTCAAACCCTAAAATATTAATTACTAAAAGAGGAGTAGGTTATTATATATCTGCAAGATAATATTTTTTATAAAATGGGCAAATGGGGAAGACCCATTTGCCTATTTTGTTAAGGTTTATAGGTAAAACCTAAAAAAATCTAAATTATTATACAAGGAATAATAGAAAAAATGAAAAAAAATGTTCAAAATAAAATAGTTTTAATCTTTTTCATTATTGGAATATTGCTAATAGCTGGTATATCTGGATTTGCAATATATATTTTGCAAAAAGCAAATACAGTAGCAGATGTAAGTAGTCAAATTAGGGAGTTTATAATAGTAGCTATAATAGCAATTATTTTTTACTGCTTAATAACTTTAGTAATAAAATATTTTGTATCTAAATCTGTTGTAAAGCCTATTAATAGGCTAATAGAAAGTGCAGAAAAAATGGCTAATGGTCAAAACATGGATATATCAAATATTTTAAATGAAAAAACAGAAGTAGATGAGTTAGTTAATGCCTTTAATTTAATGACAAGAGAATTAAACCAAAAGTTAACAGAAGTAAATAGACAAAAGAAGCAAATTGAAACTATTTTATTACATATGACAGATGGTGTTATTGCATTTGATATGAACGGGGAAATTATACATATAAATCCAGCTGCTAAATCTCTTCTTGAATTAACAGACAAAGAAGATACTTTTGAAAAAATGTTTAAAAAATTAAAAATAGATATAAACTTAGAAAAAATTATTTATTTGGAAAACTGGACTTCATCAGAACAAAAAATAGAAGTGGGAAATAAAGCAGTGAACTTGTTTTTTGCTCCATTTCAGGATGAAAACGACAAGCCAACAGGTATAATGGTGCTTATTCAAGATATTACAGAACATGTAAAATTAGACAATATGAGAAGAGAATTTGTTGCAGATGTGTCACATGAGCTAAAAACACCTATTACTTCTATTATGGGGTATGCAGATACATTACTTGAGGAAGAATACGATAAAGAAACACAAAATAGATTTTTAGGAGTAATTGCATCAGAAGCTAGAAGGATGGCAAAACTTGTAACAGATTTACTTACTCTTTCAAGATATGATAATAATAAGATAAAAAGAGAAGTTACACAGTTTGACTTAGGAGATTTAACAAAAGGTTGTCAAGAAAAATTAAAATTTGAGATAGAAAAAAAGCATCATAATGTGGAGTGCTTTGTTACTGCAAATGTACCACCTGTTCAAGCAGATAAAGACGGAATAGAAAGGGTAATTTTAAATATACTTTCAAATGCTATAAAATATACACCAGAAAATGGTACTATAAAGGTATATGTAGGTTTTGTTTATAATGATGCATATATAAAAATTATAGATAATGGTATAGGAATACCAGAAAAAGACTTGTCTAGAATTTTTGAGAGGTTCTATAGAGTAGATAAAGCTAGAAGTAGAGAATTTGGAGGTACTGGACTAGGACTTTCAATTGCACAAGAAATACTTACAAAAAATAATGGAAGCATAGACATAAAGAGTAAAGTAGGGGAAGGAACAGAAGTAGTTATTAGAATTCCAGTTATAAAGCATTGATAAAATGCAAATTTTAATGTATAATTTTAAAAGTATATTAAGTAAGAAGGAAGAGTAAAAATGAGTGATAGAGTTAAAGATATTTTAGAGTGGATTTTATGTATTGTTATAGCTTTAGTTTTAGCATTACTAATACGTTATTATATAGGAACACCAACAATAGTAAAACTGGTATCTATGAAGCCTACTTTATTACAAGATGATAGGCTTATTTTAAATAGATGGGGAAGAACTACTAAAAAGTTACCAGAAAGAGGAGACATTATAACTTTTGAAGCTCCAACAAATGCTAGATGGTCAAAAGAAAATCAAGATTTATCAAATCCAATTGCTAAGTACGAAAACGAGCCAAGCAATATATGGGAAAGCTTTGTACACAATGTATTAGAAATTGGCAAAGAAAGTTATATTAAAAGAGTTATAGCACTTCCAGGTGAACATGTGGAAATAAAAGATGACAAAGTTTATATAAATGGAGAAGAGCTACAAGAAGATTATCTTCAACCAGGAGTTGTAACTAATATGGGTGAATCTGGAGTTTATTCGGATTTTATAGTTCCAGAAAATTGTGTATTTGCAATGGGGGACAATAGAACACAGTCTACAGATTGTAGAGTATTTGGATGTATACCATTAGAAAAAATAGAAGGTAAAGTTTGGATTAGATTTTGGCCACTTAATAAATTTGGAAAAATAAATTAATAAAAAGGGAGAATAAATTTGGATTTTAATAATTTAATAGGAAATTCAAAGATAAAAGAATATTTAACAAACACTGCTTCAAAAAATCAAAATCTTCATAGCTATATATTTGCAGGAAGAGAAGGAATAGGCAAAAAGCTTTTTGCTATGAATTTTGCAAAAATGCTATTATGCATGGAAGATAAAAAGCCTTGCAATTCTTGTAAATCATGTATTAGCTTTGATGGTGGTAACCATACAGATTTTATGATGATAAATGCAGATGATGGCAAAAGCATAAAAATAGAGCAGATACGTTTAATGCAGGAAAAAGTTGTAGAAAAACCGATAATATCTAATAAAAAAGTATATATAATAAATGATGCAGAGCTTATGACTAAAGAAGCACAAAACTGCTTATTAAAAACTTTAGAAGAACCACCAGAATATGTTATAATTATTCTAATTGTCTCTAATGAAAGCAAACTATTAAATACAGTAAAATCAAGATGTGTTAAAATAGAATTTTCAAAATTATCAAATGAAGAAATAAACAATTATTTAGAAAAAAGTGGAATAGAAAAATTATCAAGTTCAATGTTAGAACAATGCGATGGTAGTTTAAAATCTGCATTAACAATAGGAGAAAAGGCAGAAGAATATAAAGAAATAGAAAAAATAATAGATAACTTAAGTAAACAAGATATTGCAAAAATATGGAATTCATCAGAGATATTATACAAGTCACAAGACGAAATATTTGACTTTTTAGATTATATAAATGTTATATTATATAATAAATTAATAAAAGACGATAAAATAGCTTATATAAACTCTATAAACACAGTTGAGCAAACTAAAAAAAATTTGCTAGCAAATGCAAATTACAATATGTGTATAGACAGTCTGTTACTAAAATTATGGGAGGAATTTAATGGAAAATGTAATAGGAGTTAGATTTAAAAGACCAGGTAAAATATATTTTTTTGATTCTGGTAATATAGATGTAAAAATTAAAGATAAAGTTATTGTGGAAACAGCTATGGGGCAAGAAATAGGAGAAGTACTAGTTAATAATAAAAACCTTATTAATAATAAAATAAAAAGTACATTAAAACCAATAATAAGAGTTGCCACAGAAAAGGATTTAAAGCATTTTGAAGAAAATAAGGAAAAAGAAAAAGAGGCTTTTAAAATATGCGAAGAGAAAATAAAGAAGCATAAATTAGATATGCATTTAGTAGATACTGCTTATACTTTTGATAATGCAAAATTACTATTTTATTTTACAGCAGATAATAGAATAGACTTTAGAGAACTTGTAAAAGAATTAGCATCAATTTTTAAAACAAGAATAGAATTAAGACAAATAGGAGTTAGAGACCAAGTAAGAAGAATAGGTGGAAATGGAGTTTGTGGAAGGGAATTATGTTGCTGTACATTTTTAAATAATTTTGATACAGTATCTATAAAAATGGCAAAAGAACAAAATATTGCGTTAAATCCATCAAAGATTTCTGGAAATTGTGGAAGACTTATGTGTTGTTTAAGATATGAACAAGAAGCATATGAAGAAAAATTAAAAAGGCTTCCTAAAGTTGGAGCAATAGTAAAAACAGATGATGGTGAAGGCACAGTAGATAATGTAGAAATATTAAAAGAAATTGTTAGAGTAAAAATTAAAGATGGAGAAGATACTTTCTACAAAAAATACCCTGTATCTGAAATAAAAATAATAAAGAATATTGAAACAAAAGAATTAGACCAAGAAGAAAAAGAAAACTTAAAAGAATTGGAAAAGCTAGAAAAATTGGATGAAATAGATAATGCAGTTAATGATGAAGATATGTAGTAAAAAGAAGTAGTATAAGGCTAAATAATAAATAATTATATGGTTTTAAAATAGTATATAAATAACTTGTAATAGAAAATGGGTTTATAGGTAGCCCTTACAAAAACCTAAATTTACAAAAAGGTGGTGAAAAAAATGGCATACAAAATTACAGATAAATGTATTAGCTGTGGAGCATGTGCAGCATCTTGTCCAGTAAGTTGCATTTCACAAGGAGATGGAAAATACGAAATAGATGCCAGCCAATGCATTAGTTGCGGAACATGTGCAGGAGTTTGCCCAGTAGAAGCACCAGAAGCAGAGTAGAATTTAATTATTATACATATATAAAACTATTTTCACATAAAAAAAGAAGTAAACCATATATGATTTACTTCTTTTTTTATAATAGTTTATAAAAGCAATTTTTATGCTTATTTATTACTCATTGCCTCTAATTCTAAAAGAGCGTTCCATCTTTCGTCTACTTCTTTTTGGAATTCTTCTATCATCCACTCATTTCCTGTTTTAAACATGTGTTTAAAACGTTTTTGAGGTCTTAAAAATTCTTCTACAGGTAGTTTCTTTGCAGGCTTATAAGTAATTTTATATTTACCATCTACTACCTCATATAAAGGCCAATAACATGTATCTGCTGCTAATTTGTTTATTGTCATTAAATCTTCTGTTGGGTAACCCCATCCTCTTGGACATGGAGCAAGTACATTTAAAAATGTTGGACCTTCTGTATATATAGCTTTTCTAGATTTCTCGTAAAGGTCTGAAAAGTTTAACATTGCTAAAGTTTGAGCTACATATGGTAAATGATGTGCTGCCATAATTTCTGTTAAATCTTTTCTTTTTTGCATTTTACCAGGTATTACTTTTCCAGCAGGAGATGTAGTAGTGTCTGCAAAATGAGGTGTAGCAGATGAACGTTGAATACCAGTGTTCATATATGCTCCATTATCGTAACAAACATATGTCATGTCATGACCTCTTTCCATTGCACCAGATAAACTCTGAATACCTATATCATAAGTTCCACCATCTCCACCAAATGTTATAAATTTAGTAGTTTTATCTTCTGGTAATTTTCCTTGTCTTTTCATAGATTTATAAGCAGCTTCTACTCCTGAGCATGTAGCAGCAGCGTTTTCAAATGCTGTATGAATATATGAATCAGACCAAGCAGTGTATGGGTATATACATGTAGAAACTTCCATACATCCTGTAGCATTTGAAACTACTACATGGTCTTCTGGATTTACAGCTCTTAAAACCATCCTTGCAACTGGTGGAGCTCCACAACCAGCACACATCCTATGACCTGGTGTAAATCTAGATTCTGTATTTACAATTACATCTTTTAAATTATATGCCATTTATTTTTCCTCCTTTAATCCAAGATAACGGTAAGGGTTTTCAGCTTTTCCGCTTTTTACAATTTCTTGTAAATCTGTATAAACAGAAGTTATTTCCTTTTCTGTAGTATCTCTACCACCAATACCGTAAATATAACTTACAGTTGGAACTTGTTTATTATTCATATACATTGCAGATGTAACATCTGTAAATAAAGCTCCTCCTGCACCATTTAAAGAATCTGCTTTATCTAATACAGCTATTGCCTTTGCATTTCCCAAAGCTTCTGCAATTTCATCTACTGGGAAAGGTCTAAATACACGAACTTTTAATAGTCCGGCCTTAACACCTTGCTCTCTTAGTTTATCTACAACAACTTTTGAAGTTCCTGCTGTTGAGTTCATACAAACTACAACAATATCTGCATCATCTGTTCTGTATTTTTCAAATAATTCATATTTTCTACCAGTCATTTTTTCAAAGTCTTTAGCAACTTCTAAAATAACTTTTTTAGCATTTCTCATAGCTTCTGCTTGGTCATGTTTATGTTCAAATAAATATGCTTGAACATCCATAGGACCTATTGACATAGGTTCTTTGCTATTTAATAAATAATGTTCTGGTGTATATTTGCCAACAAAGTCTTTTACTTTTTCGTCTTCTATTAATTCAATATTTTCAATAGAGTGTGAAGTAATAAAACCATCTTGACATACCATAAGGGGTAATAATACATCTTTATTTTCAGCTATTCTGTGTGCCATAATTAAGTTATCATAAGCCTCTTGGTTGTTTTCAGAAAATAACATAATCCAACCACTATCACGTACACCCATTGCATCTGAGTGGTCACAATGTATATTTAAAGGACCAGATACAGCACGATTTACTAGTGACATAACTATTGGAAGTCTTAAACTAGAAGCTATGTAAATCATTTCCCACATGTAAGAAAGACCATTAGCAGATGTAGCAGTCATAGCTCTTGCACCTGCAGCTTCTGCACCAACACAAGCACTCATTGCACTATGTTCACTTTCTACTGCAACAAATTCTGTATCTACAGTTCCGTTAGCAACAAATGTAGAAAAATATTGTGGTATTTCTGTTGATGGTGTTATAGGAAATGCAGCAACAACATCTGGATTTATTTGTTTCATGGCAGTTGCTGCAGCTTCATTTCCACTTAAACGTTCTCTTATTCCCATTATTCTTCGCCCTCCTCTTCCATTACAATTGCTCCAAATGGACATACTTTTGCACATATGCCACATCCTTTACAATAGTCAAAATTAAAATTTTCTCTTTTTCCATCTTTATTTACAGGTATTGCATCTTCTGGGCAAACTGGAAAACATAATCCACATTGTTTACACTTTTCAGGAATATACTTTGGACAAATACTTCTCCAGTCACCTGTTTTAAATTCTCTGGCATTGCCAGCTTTGTATATATTTCCGCCGATAGACATTTTTAACCTCCTTGTTATTATTTTTGATTTTGAAAATTTTTTAATAATTTATAAAAATTATAGAAATATATAAATTAAAATAATCTGTATAAAATAAAATTAATATAAATTAAGAATTAAGTAGGTATTAAGCTAATTTTTTAACTTCTTTTAAAGCAACTTTTAATGCCTGCATGTTACCATCAATAACTTCTGGTTTTTTTGCAAATTTGTGTTTAAAAGAACCTTCCATATCTTTTAGAAAATCATTTTCTTCCATAATATTTGCTACTTTAACAATAGCAGCTAGCATTGGAGTATTTGGAAAATATTTTCCTAAAGTTTCCATAGATACTTTTCTAGCATCAATTGTATAAATACTGCCAGTGTATCCATTTAGTACTTTTCTTAGATAATCAATATCTTTAGTAGTATTAATTACTATTGCACCCTCAGGTTTTAAACCGGCTGTAACATCTACTACTCCTAACAAAGTATCATCAACTACAACAACATAGTCAGGTTCATATATATTGCTATGTATTCTAATTGGGGTATTACTAATTCGATTATATGCTGTTATAGGCGCACCCATCCTCTCTGGACCATATTCAGGGAAACCTTGGATGTATTTGCCAGTATTAAATGCAGCATCAGCTAAAAGTAAAGAAGCTGTTTTTGCACCCTGGCCACCTCTACCATGCCATCTTATTTCAATCATATCGTTCATTTATTAATTTCTACCTCCTTATTGTAAAAAGCTATTTTATTAATGCTTTCCAAAGAAAAGTATATTATTAAATCCCATTAATGTCAAGCGAAAATACTGACGGTTTAGTATAAAAATATAGGGTAAAAAAGAATAAAATTTTATAGACAAATGAGCAAAAGAAAAGTATAATAACAAGTATGGAAGATAATAATATTAAAGAAATTGCAAATAAAATAAAAAATGCAGGTGGAAATTTATATTTAGTTGGAGGAGCTGTTAGAGATAAAATATTACAAAAGGAAGTATTTGACGAAGATTATTGTGTAACAGGTATTTCAAGCAAGGAATTTGAAAGATTATTTCCAAATGCACATATAAGAGGAAAAAGCTTTCCTGTATATTGCTTAGACCAAAAAGAATTTGCGCTTGCTAGAAAAGAAAGAAAAATAACTGCTGGGCATAAAGGTTTTGAATTTGAAACAGATAAAAACATTACAATACAAGAGGATTTAGCAAGAAGAGATATAACAATTAATTCAATTGCAGAAGATGTTTTAACAGGTAAAATAATAGATCCTTTTAATGGAATAGAAGATATAAAAAGCAAAATTATAAAAAAAACAACAGATGCTTTTAAAGAAGACCCTCTTAGAGTATATAGGGTGGCAAGATTTGCAGCTACACTAGAATTTAATGTAGAAAAAAATACATTAATAGCTATGAATAGTTTAAAAGAAGAGCTAAAAACTTTATCAAGTGAAAGAGTTTTTTGTGAATTTAGAAAAGCTTTATCTGCAAATAAACCATCAATATTCTTTAATGTATTAAGAGAAGCAGGAGTTTTGGAAGTGCATTTTAAAGAAATATATGACCTAATAGGGAAAACACAGCCAATTGAGTATCATCCAGAAGGAGATGCTTATAATCATACAATGATAGTTATAGACAATAGTAGCAAATTAACAGATGATTTAGAAATAAGGTTTAGTTGTTTAGTACATGACTTAGGAAAGGGAACTACCCCAGAAGATATATTGCCACATCATTATGGGCATGATGAAAGAGGGGGTAAATTAGTAAAAGACTTAGGAAACAGAATAAGTATACCCAGCAATTGGACAAAATGTGGAAAAACATCTTGTAAATTACATATGAAGGCTGGTATATTTGAAAAAATGACTGAGCCTAAGCAGTTGGATTTAATAGAAGAAGCAAGTAAATCTGTACTTGGACTAGATGGATTAAAAATTGTTGTTATGTGTGATAAAGAAAGAAATGGAATATTTCCAAATGTAAATTTTGACAAAATTGGAAAACAAATGCTAAAAAACATTACAGGCGACTTCATAAAAACAAAATATAAAATAGAAGATGGAATTCAAATAAAAAACAGATTAAGGGAAGAACGAATAAAATATTTGAAAAATGTAAAAAATAGTTGTAATATGTAAAATATAAATGTAAAATATATGTATAGAGATATAAATATATAGAAATCATATTCACCAATATGGAAAAGAGATTAAATAAAAAATATGTGAAATAATATATGAGAATATGGTAGCAGAACTAAATAAAATATAAATTTAAATTATATTTATAGGAGGTACTCAAATGAAGAAATGGTTTAAAAGCGAAAAAGGTTCAATGGCAGTATATGCAACAGGACTTACATTAACATTTATAATAATGTTAATGGCAATTTTTGCACTTACAACTAGCATAAGAAAAAATCAACTAGAAACTGAAATAAAAATAAAAGAAGTATATGAGCAAGAAATTGCATCAGTAACATATAAATAAAATTTTACCGTTAGCTAAATAAAAATAGTTAATGGCTTTTTAATGTAAAATTATTTTTACATATTTTTCTATAAAGATTGATTTTTTAGTAAATTTCGTATATAATATAGCCATTGAAAATATGCATTTTTATTGCTTTTAAAGCACATAAGTCTTATACAAAAGAAGGAACAATATAATATAACCCAATTAAGGAGGAAAAAAGATGGGAGAAGTTATTGTTATTACATCTGGTAAAGGTGGAGTAGGTAAAACAACAACTACAGCAAATCTCGGCTCTGCATTAGCACTAAAAGGTAAAAAAGTAGCTTTAGTAGACACCGACATAGGGTTAAGAAACCTTGACGTTGTTATGGGACTAGAAAACAGAATTGTTTATGATATAGTAGACGTTGTAGAAGAAAAATGTAAAATTAAACAAGCTTTAATTAAGGACAAGCGTTTTAATGAATTATACTTACTACCAGCAGCCCAAACAAGAGATAAAAGTGCAGTAAATGAAGAACAAATGAAAGACTTAACAGATAAGCTTAGAGAAGAGTTCGATTACATATTAATAGACTGTCCAGCAGGAATTGAGCAAGGATTTAAAAATGCAATAGCTGGGGCAGATAGAGCTATAGTAGTTACAACAGCGGAAATTTCTTCAATTAGAGATGCAGATAGAATTATAGGTTTATTAGAAGCATCTGAAATAAAAAATCCAGAATTAGTTATAAATAGATTAAGACCTAACATGGTTAAAAAAGGCGAAATGATGGATGTAGATGACATAGTAGACTTATTGTCAATAGATTTAATAGGAGTTGTTCCAGACGATGAATTTATTATAACTCAAACAAATAAAGGAGAGCCAGTTGTTACTAACAAAAAAGCTCCATCAGGTAGAGCTTATATAGAAACTGCAAGAAGAATCTTAGGAGAAAATATTGATGTAACAATTCCAAGAGATGAAAAGGGCTTCTTTAGCAAATTAAAGAAAGTGTTTAAACGAAAATAGATTGCAATAGGAGGAAAGAAAATGTTTGAGAACATTGTAAATTTCTTTAAAAAACTTAAAAAAACCGAAAAGAATATTGACTCAAAATCAAAGGAAACAGCTAAAGAAAGGCTACATCTAGTATTAATGCAAGATAGAGCAAATGTGTCAGCAGATTTCTTAGATATGATGAAACAAGAAATTATAGAAGTAATTAAAAAGTACATTGACATAGACGAAAAAGCAATAGATGTTAAATTAACTAATAAAATGAACGATGATGGAACAGTAGGAGCACCAGCCTTGTATGCAAATATTCCAATTGTTACAATAAAAAATGAAGCAAGGCAAGCTAGTAAAGAAGACGAAAATAAAGAACAAGAAAATAATACATCATCATCTGAGGAAAATATCACAAAAGACGAAAATCCAGAAGAAAATAATGAAAAAGATACTAAAGAAGAATCAGCTGAAATAAAAATAGAAGAGCCAGAAAGCGATAAAGAAAATGCAAGTGATGTAGAAGAAGAGAGCAAAAAGGAAGATAACGAAAATAAAGCAGATAATAATGAACCTAGCAATGAAAAACCTAAAGAAAATACAGATAATAAAAAGGCTAATAAATAGTATATATTTAATGAGGTTAGTAAATGAATAAAAGGTTATTAAAAAATATAGAGTGGGGCATATTAATTTGCACCATTTTATTACTTATAATAGGTTTAGTTGCGTTATTCTCAGCAACGCAAAATTCTGATTATGGAGACTTTAAAAAACAAATTATGTGGATATTAATTAGCATACCAATAATGGTAATTGTTTTATTAATAGACTACGAAATATTTGTTAAAATCTCTCCAGTATTATATGGAGCATCACTGATAGTTTTAATAGGGGTATTGTTTACAGAACCAATAAATGGAGCATCTAGTTGGTTTAGTATAGGCTCATTTACTATGCAACCAGCTGAGTTCGCTAAAATTGCTTTTGTATTATTCATAACTTTTGTTATAACAAAAATGCAACAAAAGGGAAAAGATGAAATAAGTAGACCTTTAAAATTGGGACTTATATTAATACTAGCATTAATACCAATATTATTAATTATAAAACAACCAGACTATGGTACTGCATTAGCATTTGTTATGTCACTAATATTTATGCTGTTTGTATCAGGAATAAAAAAACGTTATATAATAACAGCTATTACAACTGTAGTAATATTAGTTCCAGTAGCATATTTCTTTATACTTCCAGAACATGCTAAACAAAGAATAGATGTATACCTAAATCCAGATATGGACCCAAGGGGAGCAGGTTACAATATAATTCAATCAAAGCTTGCTATTGGTGCAGGAGAGTTATTTGGTATGGGACTTTTAAAAGGAAATCAAACTCAGCTTGGTTTCTTATACCCTAAAACCACAGACTTTATATATTCTGTAATTGGAGAAGAAATGGGATTTATTGTAGCGGCGGGAGTAATAATACTGTATGTAGTGTTAATTACAAAGGCAATGTATGTTGCAAAAACGGCTAAAGATGATGCAGGTGCTTATATAGCAGCGGGAATTGCAGGAATTTTTTTCTTCCACATGTTAGAAAATATAGGTATGACAATGGGACTATTACCTATTACAGGTATACCACTTCCATTTGTAAGTTATGGTGGTAGCTCTATGGTAACTAATTTAATTATGATAGCTATATTGCTTAATATTAGCTCAAGAAGAAAAAGAGCATTGTTTATAAGTTAAAAAAATGTTAAAATAAAAATATTCAAAGTGATTTTTTTAAACAAATAATTTATAAAAATGGAATTTTGAATATTATAAAATAGATTGCATATAAAAATTATATATAGATAAAAAAATAGGAGTAAAAATGTTTATAAATAAAATAAAAATAGGAGATGTAGAACTAGAAAATAATATATTTTTAGCTCCAATGGCAGGTATAACAGACCTGCCATTTAGATTAATATGCAAAAAATATAATCCAGGATTAGTATATACAGAAATGATAAGTGCAAAAGGGCTTATGTATGATGATAGAAAAACTAAATTATTGCTAAATTCAGTACCAGAAGAAAAACCAGTTGCTGTACAAATATTTGGAAGCGATGTAGAAGCAATGGTATATGCTGCAAAAAGTATAAGCAATAAGGCAAATATAATAGATATAAATATGGGGTGTCCTGCTCCTAAAGTAATAAAAAATGGTGATGGAAGTAAGTTATTGTTAAATTTAGAATTAGTAGAAAAAATAGTAAAAGCTGTTGTAAATGCTTCTAAAGTTCCTGTTACTGTAAAAATGAGGTTGGGTTGGGACAATGAACATATTGTAGCAGAAGAGGCAGCAAAAATAATAGAAAAAGCAGGTGCATCAGCAATTACTGTACATGGTAGAACAAGGGAAGAGTTTTATACAGGACATGCAGATTGGAATATGATAAAGAAAGTAAAAGAAGCAGTAAGTATTCCTGTAATTGGAAACGGGGATATAAAAAATAAAGAAGATGCATTAGAAATGTTTAAACAAACTAATGTAGATGGAATTATGATTGGAAGAGGTGCAATAGGAAATCCATGGATTTTTAGAGAAATAACACAATATTTAAAAGGTGAAGAAGTTACAAATGTAACAAATAAGGAAAAATTGCAAGTTATGCTAGAACACATAAATCTAGAAGTACAAGAAAAAGGCGAAGATGTTGCAATTAAAGAAATGAGAAAACATATTAGTTATTATATAAAAAATCTACCAAATGCAACAGTTATAAGAAATGAAGTAAATAAAATAGAAAAACAAGATAAATTGGTAGCTTGCTTAACAGAATATTTTAATAAATTATGAATAAAAATAGACTAAATAAAATTACTATTTAGTCTATTTTTTTGTACTTCTAATTTAATTGTACTATGTAATTTTATCTTTTAATTTTTTAAGATTAATGTATAGAGAAGTTTTTTAGATTTCATTTATACTTATTAAATTGGTTATGTACTTAGAAAGGAGATATAATCAGCTATTTTAAAATATTTGATTATAAAAAAGATTATGAAAAAAATTAATAATAAAAGCTTAATATTAGTAATTACTTTAATCTTGATGGTAATTATATTTACAATTTATTTTTTTATAAATAAAAATAACAAAATGTTTAATAAAAATTTTAATATTGGAAATAATATAACTAGCAAAAGTATTCAAGAAATTGAACAATATATTTTAAATATTAGCTCTTATGAGGCAACAGTAGAAATAAATGTTCAAAGTAATAAAAATGAAAATAAATATATAATGAAACAGAAATATAATAGCCAAGGGTTAGAAGAACAAACTATAATAGAACCGTCAAATTTAGCAGGATTAACAATATTATATGAAAATGGTAAATTAACAATTAATAATACAAAGCTTAAGCTTAAGACAGTTTACGAAAATTATGAATATATAGTAGATAATAATTTATGGCTTAATTCTTTTATAAAAGATTACAAGGAAAGTAGCGAAAAAAGTATTACAGAAGACAGTACTAATATAATAATGTCTGTAAATATAAGCAATAAAAGCAATTATGGTAATATAAAAACTTTGTATATTAATAGAAATACTGGAAATCCAGAGAAAATGTTAATACAAGATAAGAACCAAAAAAACATAGTTTACATATTATATAATGAGATAAGAATAAATAATATAACTAAATAAAGTAGGAAGAAGCTTTTTAACTATTTTTATCTCTATCTAATATTTAAAATATATCAATAAAAAAACTTTAAATCTACAAATATTAGGAGTGAAGAAAATGGTAGTTAAAAGAGGAGATATGTTTTATGCAGATTTAAGTCCAGTAGTTGGTTCTGAGCAAGGTGGTGTAAGACCTGTTCTTATAATACAAAATGATGTAGGTAATAAACACAGTCCAACAGTAATTGCAGCAGCAATTACTTCACAAGTTACAAAAAATAAATTGCCAACACATATAGAAATTAGTCCTCAAGAAGGAGGATTAAAAGAAGAATCTATTGTATTAACAGAACAAATTAGAACAATAGATAAAAGCAGACTAAAAGAGAAGATTGGGCATATAGAAGATGAAGAGATTATTTCTAAAATAAATAATGCTTTAGGTGTAAGTTTTGGGTTAGAGTAAATATTTAAATAAGCAGGTTGTAAATATGGAAAAGTTGATGTAAGAAAACTTATGAGGAAAGAGCAAAAGTAAAAAATAGGTGGCGTCGAAGTATTCTTTAACAAACCGCCTATTTTTTATGTTTTAAAGTTTAAGGTTTTAACTTATTGTGTAAGCAAATTTCTTAGTAATAAAACTATACTTTTAATTTTTTTATTATTTTAATTTCATTATATAAATCGTCAATACGTTTATTACGAATAACTAAAGCATTTTTATATTCTTCTAAAACTTGTTCAAAATTTTCCATTGTTTCACCAGCTTGTAGTAATAGCCTAATGCCTTCTTTGTAATAAGCTTTTGTTTTTTCTTTGTTGCTTTCAGTCATTTTGGTATAATATCTTTTTATTAATTCAAGTCTTTTTATTTGGTCTTTTAAATAATCTACATACTGAGAAAC
This sequence comes from uncultured bacterium, assembly GCA_905215615.1. Classification (GTDB taxonomy): domain Bacteria; phylum Bacillota; class Clostridia; order TANB77; family CAG-508; genus CAG-273. The sequence goes on from CAJMQM010000006.1 coordinate 16,920, forward strand.
GCAACTAATTTCATAGTTTGTATCATCAATAACAACTTTAAAAAGCTGTTTTAAAACTCTGCCATTTATTTTTCCAACTTTTTCTTTTTCTGTTAAATAATCTAAAGCCATAAACTTAGGGTCTGGTTGAGAATCTTTTATAAGGTCTTTTAATGTAGCAGAAATATTTACGTGTGTTTTGTATTGCCTTTTTGTAACTATGGCATCATACTCATCAGCGATAGTTACTATTTGAACATAATATGGAATATCTTTTTTAGTAATGCCATTAGGGTATCCTGAACCATTTAACATTTCATGATGGTCTAAAGCGGCTAAAGCATATGGGCGCAATTGTAAATCCTTCATACACATATTATAACCAAGAGTTGTATGTGTTTTCATTATTTCAAACTCTTCATCTGTTAGTTTTTCTGGCTTGTTAAGTATTTCTGAAGGAATAAACATTTTTCCTAAATCGTGTACATAACCACATATTGTACAAAATACTGTAAATTTAGTACCAGCATGTAGATATTCACAAATTCTACAACAAAGATTAGCCACATTTTCACTATGTCTACGTGTAAACATATCTAATTGTCCTAGCACTTCTATTTGGTATTTCATTGTTTGCTCTAAGTTGTATGACTTTAGATTAGTAGGACTATAAAAATCAAATTGTTCATCTTTCATAATTATTTTATAACCTTTCTCCTTTGTAAAATAATAATTAATCTTATGATACTATAAATAAAAGAAATTTACAAGAGATAAAGCAATGTAATTTTACATTGCTTTTTTTATGTTTTTATAGTATTATTTTATAAGAAAAAGGAGGATTTGTATGAAAGAAGTCCTAATAAAAAATGGAAATGTTTTATTTTTTGATAAAGATGATGTAATAATAAAAAAAGCAAATGTTTATATAAAAAATGGTAAAATCGAAAAAGTATTTTCTAATGATGAAGAAAATAAAATATATGAAATTTATAAAATTAACGATAACAATACTCATATTATAAATGCAAATGGAAAAATTGTGATGCCAGGTTTTATTAATGCACATGCACATATACCAATGAGTATATTTAGGGAAACAACAGAAGGGTGTAAATTATATGACTGGCTTAGTGAAAAAATATGGCCAGTAGAAGATAAACTAACAGAGGAAGATGTTTATTATGCAAGTATGTTATCATATATAGAAATGATTTCTACAGGAACTACTTGTGTAAATGACCACTATTTTATTTCTAAAGCAATACGTAAAGCAGCAGAAGATGCAAATGTAAGAACAGTACTTACAAGAGTACTAATGGACTCAGATGGAGAAGCAGGCTTAAATCAAAGAGTAAAAGAGTTTGAAGAGTTATATGAAAGTAGAGATAAAAAAAATAGTTTAATTACATATACTGTATCTCCTCATAGTATGTATACATGCTCAGATAGAGCATTAGAAGTAAGCAAAGAACTTGCTAAAAAATATAATCTACCAGTACATATTCACTTTTTAGAAAGTATTGATGAAATAGAAGATATAAAAAATAAGCATGGAATAACAGCCATACAAGTTTTACAAAAATATTTTGAAGATGTTCATACAATATTGGCACATGGTGTTAAAATAAATAATGAGGATTTGGAACTTTTGAAAAATATGGATATAGCAATTGTTCATAATCCAGTATCTAACATGAGATTAGGCTGTAAAATTGCAGATACAACTAAATACTTAAAAAATAATATAAATGTGTGTTTAGGTACAGATGGACAAGGTTCTGGCAGTAATTTAGATATGTTTGAGGCAATGAGAATAGCTTGCTTAATACAAGGTGGTATACATGAAAACGAAGAAAGAATATCTGCTAAAGATGTAATTAAAATGGCTACTATAAATGGTGCTAAGGCATTGCAAAAAGAAAATGAAATAGGATCAATAGAAGAAGGAAAAGATGCAGATATAATTCTAGTTGATATTTCTGAAAATTTAGATAATATTACAATTGTTCCAAACTTAAATAAATTAGCAAACTTAGTTTATAACACATCTGGTAGAAATGTTGATACTACAATAGTAAATGGTAGAATTTTAATGGAAAATAGAAAAATAAACAATATAGATGTAGAAAATGTTATTAATAGATGTAATGATATTATAAAAAGACTATATTAAAACTAAAGTAAAAAGCCAAGGCGATTGTAATTAATAATAAAAACAATAAGACAAAATAGTGAAAGAATAGGTGAAATAGATGTATTTAAAGAAAATGGAATTACAGGGGTTTAAATCATTTGCAGATAGAACAGTACTAGAGTTTAAACCGGGAATAACAACAGTTATAGGTCCTAACGGTTCTGGTAAAAGTAATATTTCAGATGCAATAAGATGGGTTCTAGGAGAGCAAAGCATGAAATCTTTAAGAGGTGCAAAATCTGAGGATGTTATTTTTGCAGGAACTCAAGCAAGAAAATCACTAGGGTTTGCAGAGGTTTCTATTGTAATAGATAATTCAGATGGAAAACTTCCTATAGAATATACAGAAGTTACAGTAACAAGAAAAATATATAGAAGCGGAGAAACTGGCTATTTTATAAATAAAACACCATGCAGGTTAAAAGACATTGTGGAATTATTTATGGACACTGGAATTGGAAAAGATGGTTACAGTATAATTGGACAAGGAAAAATAGATGAAATATTAAGCAATAAGTCAGAAGATAGACGCCATATATTCGAAGAAGCTGCGGGTATTGTAAAATACAGGGTAAGAAAACAGGACTCAGAGAAAAAACTTGAGCAAACTAAGCTTAATTTATTAAGAATAAACGATATTCTATCTGAAATAGAAACTAGCATAGACCCACTAAAAGAACAAGCAGAAAAGGCTAGAAAATACTTAGACTTAAGGGAAGAACTTAAAAATATTGAAGTGGGATTATTTATACACAACATTAATGTAGATAAAGTGAAATTAGACCAAATAATTAAAGATATTGAAATTTTAAATGAGCAAAATAAAAACGAAATGCTAAAAATGGAAGAATTCCAAAACGAAAAAGCATCGATAAAACAAAGAATAGATGAGATTATACAAGAGATTGAAGAAAAGCAAAATCTAGGTTTTGAAAGTACAAATAAAATAGAGAAAATTAATTCAGAAATAGGAATAGCAAAAGAAAGAATACAAAACAACATATCTAATAATGAAAGATTAGAAAACGAAATTGAAGCTTCAAATTTAAAAATTAATGATTTAGAGGAAGAAAAGAAACAAAAATTAGATAAAAAAGAAAGCTTAAATACAAATAAAGAGAAATATGTTAAAGAACTAGAGGAAAAAGAAAAAGAACTTGCAGAACTAAGTGGTAAGCTAACATCAAAGGAAAAAGAAATTGAAGAAAAGAAGCAAATTGTAGAAAAAAATACAGACAAAAGGTATGAATTAACATCAGATATTAATGTAGAAAAGCAAAATTACGAAAATTTAGAAAAAAGAGAAAAGGCAGTAAACTCTGAAATTCAAGATACAATTTCGGAATTAGACTCAAAAAGGGATGAAAAGCAACAACTATCACAGGGATTTTATGAATTAGAAAATAAAAGAAATAAAACAAGCAACGACCTTAAAGGCATAGTAGAGCAGAAAGAAAATGCTATGCAAAAAGTAAAACAGTTTGATGACGAAATAAACAAACTACAATATGAAATAAGGATGAAAGATGCTAGACATAAATTCTTAGTAGAAACAGAAAAAGAAAAAGAAGGTTATGTAAAAAGTGTAAGGTCTCTTTTATTAGATTGCGATAAAAATGCAGAACTAAAAAAAGGTATGCATGGAATTTTGGCAAATTTAATTAATGTTCCAAAAGATTACGAAGTAGCAATAGAAATGGCACTAGGACAAGCATTACAAAACATTGTTACACAAACAGAAGATGATGCAAAAAAGTTAGTTGCACATTTAAGAGAAAATAATTTAGGAAGAGCATCATTTTTACCTATAACTTCTGTAAGAGGAAAGAAGTTAGATAAAGTTGTAACAAATGGGGTAAATGGTGTTATTGGGATTGCATCAGACCTAGTTAAATTTGATAAAAAATATGAACAAATTGTATTAAGCCTTTTAGGAAGAACAGTTATAGTAGACAGTATGGACACTGGAATTGCAATATCTAAGCTAAATAATTATACATTTAGAGTAGTTACAACAAAAGGAGATATAATAAATTCTTCTGGTGCAATAACTGGTGGGTCAATTTCTCAAAAGACTGTAAACATTTTAGGAAGAAGTAGAGAAATAGAAGAGTTAGCAAAAGAATTAACAAATTTACAGAAAAAGATAAAAGAGAAAAATGAAGAAAAAGAAAAGTATTCTGCTTCAATAACAGATGTTATAGAAGAAACTGCTAAACTAGATAAAGAACTTCAAGACACAGAAGTATTATATGCTACAGAAAAACAAAAAATGCTATCTATTGAAAATGAAATATCTAGATTAGAAGATAAGCTTAATAAGTTAAAAGAGGAGAAAATATCACTTGAAGGGCAAAAAGAAAGCAGTATTAAGCTTAGAGAAGATAAAACTAATGAAATAGAAAATCTAAGCAAAGAAATAGATGAGTTAAATATTGTAATAAAAGAATTTGCAGAATTAAATAAAGACAACCAAAAATATATAGATGACTTAAACTTTGATATTACAAATTTAAAAATTTCTGTATCATCTTTTGACGAAAGTAAGAATTCAATTGATGAACTAGTTGAAAGAATAGAAAATGACATAGAAAATAGTAAAACAAGTGTGTTAAATAAAAAAGAAACTATTAATAATACTATTAAAGAAACAGAAAGTTTAAAACAGCAAATTAAAGAACTAGAACAGCAAATAGAAGATATTAAAAAGCAAATAGAAAATAGCTCTGGTGATATAGAAAAGCTAAAAAATGAGAGAATAGAACAAAATGAAAGATTAAATAATGTAGAAGAAAGTATAGAAAAACAATTTAGTGTAATAGATGGATTAAAAGAGCAATTAGTAAAAATAGATATTAGAAAAACTAAAGTAGAAGAAGAAATACAAGGTTATACTGATGAGCTTTGGAACGAATATGAAATAACACCAAATACAGCAGAAGGGTGTAAAATGCCAGAAAATGTAGCTCAAACTCAAAAGCAAGTAAATGAGTTAAGAAATATGATAAAAGACTTAGGAAGCATAAATATAGATTCAATAGAAGAATATAAAAAGCTTAAAGATAGATATGACTTCATGAACGAGCAAAGGTTAGATTTAGAAGATACAATGGCAAAATTAAGAAAAGTAATTTCAGACATGACTGAGACAATGAAAAAACAATTTAAAGAAAAGTTTGAGATTATAAATAAGAACTTTAATGAGGTATTTGTTGAGCTATTTGGAGGAGGTAAAGCAGAACTTATACTAGAAGATGAAAATAACATTTTAGAGTGTGGAATAGATATACAAGTACAGCCTACTGGAAAGAAACTTCAAAATATGCTATTACTATCTGGAGGAGAGAGAGCATTTACAGCCATTGCACTTTTATTTGCAATATTAAAAATAAATCCAGCACCATTTTGTATATTAGACGAAATCGAGGCAGCTTTAGATGATGTAAATGTATATAGATATGCAGAATACTTAAAGAAATTTAGCAAAACAACTCAATTTTTAGTAATAACACATAGAAAAGGAACAATGGAAGCAGCAGATAGTGTATATGGAATTACAATGGAAGAAAACGGAATAAGTAAATTGCTTTCTATGAAATTACAGTAAGTTATAAAAGATAAGCTATTTAAATCGAATAAACAATAATTGGAGAAAAAATAAATACTTCAAAGAATTAGAAAAATAAGCCAAAATTATTATGTAAAGTTTAATAGTTTTGGTTTATTTTCTATTTTAAAGTAAATGCACTTAAGTTTTATTTTAATAAAAGCTGTATATAATAAAACAAACATTAAAATATGACCTCTTTTAAATAATATCAAATTTATTGGTATTTTGTAGAAAGTAATGCAATTTTAACCAAAGTCAAGAGAAGAAAAAACGAGAAAAACGGAGAAAAAGAGAGAAAAACGAAGCAATTTATATGATAAATTAAAATCGAGAAATGGCAAAAATGTTAATATTTGCTCAAAATGTGAAATCAAGAGTATAGTATATTTGAAATTGTTTAGAATATATGGTATAATAGATATTGTCGTGTTGATAAAAAGGAGTGTGAATTGTATTTTAAACAAGCGAATAAAATACTACACAAAAGAAGGATTAAAGCTTATTAGCATAGTAGGAATAGCTTTGTTTATGATTATTACAATTATTTTAATAAAATTTAATATAGCAGTCGAAGTTACTATTTCTGGTGAAGAAGTAGGATTTGTAAAAAATAAAAAAGCATTTGAAGAAAAAATACAAAATGAGGTATTAAAAACAGAGGACTCTACACTTGAATCTGTAGAATTAGCAGAAGAGCCTCAATATAAATTAAAACTTTTAAGTAAAACAGAAAGCACAAATGAAGACGAGATTATATCAAAAATAGAAAATGACGCGACAAGAACCTATGTAAGATATGCCGTTACATTAGATAACGAGCAAAAAGCAGTTCTAGAAGAACTAGAAGATGCTGAAAACTTAGTAGATGAAATTGAAGAAGAATATGGAAAATATAGAAAAGTTGGTATACAAAAGGTATACTCAACAAATAACGAAGATTATCAAACTGTAAGTGTAAAAACAGCAAGAACAGATGTTACAAATGCAATAGAAGAACAAATAGAAAAAGAAGAGGAAGAACAAAGAAAAAAAGAGCAATCTATAAATGGTGTATACTTAGCAGTTAAACCAATTTCAGGTACAATAACATCAAGATTTGGTAACAGAGAATCTATAAGAAGCTATGCACATAGAGGACTAGATATAGCTGCACCAAAAGGAACAACAATTAAGGCAGCTGCAAGCGGAAAAGTTATATTTTCAGGTTACCAAGGAAGTTATGGTAACTTAATAAAAATAGACCATGGAAATGGTGTTGTTACTTACTATGGACACTGTAGCAAATTATATGCAAAAGTTGGAGAAAAAGTAGAAGCAGGAGATAGTATAGCGGCAGTTGGTTCAACTGGTAACTCAACAGGTAACCACTTACACTTTGAAATTCAGTTAAATGGGCAGTGTGTAAACCCACAAAACTATTTGTATAAGTAGATTAAAAACAACCTTTAGATTAATTCTAAGGGCTGTTTTTTTGTGGCTTAATATAGTAAGGTAGGAAATTTTTTATATAAAAAAAGAGATTCTCAAGCGCACGAGAATCTCTTTCGAAAATAAAAGGGGATGTTCTTCTTTTTTAGTTGATAACGGAGTAACTTATTTATCAACTATGATTATATTATAATTAATAAGTTTGTCCATTTTGTGAACTAAATGTGATTTGTATGAAAAGAAAAACAAAATATTTTATTAATGTTAGTAATACTAAAAATAATTTATAAAGTAAGTAAATAACAAAAACTGAGCATGCAAGTATTATACATATAATCAAGCATGCTCAGTTTTATTATTAAGGCTGTTCTTGTAAAGTTAAGGTTAAATCTTTATACCCACCATTACGATAAACTTTTAAAGTAATAGTATCTCCAATTTCTTTTTTATTTTTAATCTCATTTACTTCATCCATTGTTGTAACTTTTTGTCCATCTACTTCTGTAATTACATCTCCAACTTTAACTCCACCTTTTTCAGCAGCAGAGAAATCTTCAAGTTGTTTTACATATATACCAACAACTAAATCATTAGCTTTTGCTGTTTGTTCATCTAAATCAATTCCACCAATTCCCATATAAGGTCTTTTTACTTTATTATATTTAATTAATTGTTCAGATATTGTTTTAGTTGAATTAATAGGAATTGCAAAACCAACACCTTCTACACCAGTTCCAGATAATTTTAATGTGTTTACACCTATAACTTGACCTTGGCTATTTACTAAAGCCCCTCCACTGTTACCAGCATTTATAGAAGTATCTGTTTGAATTGCTACATATGTGTTGCCATCCTCATCTGTAACTTCTCTGTTTACAGCACTAATTATACCAGAAGTAACAGAACTACTTAGTCCTA
>CAJMQM010000007.1 GCA_905215615.1 uncultured bacterium
ATAAAACCGCAATTTTTGTCGAAAAAACGAGTACGAAAATTGTTGCAAAAAGTAATATAGAACAATTTAGAGAAATAGAGAAATCGTGCACAAAATGGAGAATAACGGAGGAAAAATACTATAAAATCAAGTTGACAGACTATTTTGAATTATATATTATAGAGTTACCAAAAGCAATAAAAGAATATGAGAGAAATAAGAAAGACGAAGTATTACAGTGGATGATGTTTTTGGAGAATCCAGAAGATGCGGAGGTAGGAAAAATAATTACTACAAGCACATTAGGACGGAACTTGAGAGAAAAATTCTTTTAGTACAAAATACATACATATATTATACGAAATAAATACAAAGTAAAAATTACACAAAATTCTATATAACCCAAAATTGTTAGATAAAAATAATAGTTATTTAACAATTTTGGGTTTTTTATGTGTATTTAATATTCTATATGCTAAAAAACTCTACACATTTGGAAAAAATTATGTTATACTAAATAATGTATTAATTAAAGAAGGGAGAATATGGCAAACTAAAGCCATGTAATGTACAAATGGGATTTTTTGATAAATTAAAACAAGGATTAAGCAAAACAAAACAGTCATTTAACGATAAAGTAAATAATGTTTTTAGTACATTTAGAAAAGTAGATGAAGATTTATTAGAAGAATTAGAAGAAGCATTAATAATGTCAGATGTGGGAGTAGAAACTTCTACAAAAATTATTGAAAAATTAAGAGATAGAATAAAAAAACAGAATTTAAAAGAAGTAGAAGAAGTAAAACAAGCTTTAAGAGAAGAAATACAAAATATATTTGATGAAGTAGATAATTCATTACATTTAGATACAAAACCATCTGTTATATTAGTTGTTGGAGTAAATGGAGTTGGAAAAACTACTTCAATAGGAAAAATTGCAAATAGATTAAAACAAGATGGTAAAAAGGTTGTAGTTGCAGCAGCAGATACTTTTAGGGCGGCAGCAGTAGAACAACTTGAAATTTGGGCAAATAGAGCAGGTTGTGAAATTGTAAAAAAGGAAGAAGGGTCAGACCCTGCATCTGTTGTGTATGACGCAATAAAGAAAGTAAGAGAAGAAAATGCAGATGTATTAATATGTGATACTGCAGGAAGACTTCATAACAAAAAGTATTTAATGGACGAGCTAGAAAAAATAAAAAGAGTTATAGATAAAGAACTTCCAGATGCCTCAAAGGAAATTTTATTGGTATTAGATGCTACAACAGGACAAAATGCAATATTACAAGTGCAAGCGTTTAAAGAAACAGTAGATATAACAGGCTTAGTGCTTACAAAGCTAGATGGTACAGCAAAAGGTGGAGTTGTTATAGGAATTACAAACGAAAACAATATGCCTGTTAAATTTATTGGAGTAGGAGAGCAAATAGACGACATGGAAGTATTTAATAGTGAGGATTTTGTAAAAGCAATTATAGAATAAGTTTTATAAATATATAAAACTTATTCTATGTAAAATTGATATATATAACTTATAAATGCACAAGGTTCATAGTGAACGTAAAATCCATAGTAATACAAAATTATAAATTAATAAATATTAATTTTATAAAAATAATTCCAAATAAAATTGAAAGAAAGGAGATTTTAATGGAAGATAAAAAAGTAAACAAGCAAGAAAATATTGGGGAAAATATTAATAATACAAATGCAAAAGTAGATAGCGAAAACACTAACCAAAGCGCAAAAAATAACAATATTGGAAAAAGTGCAGAGTTATCAGAAAATGTACATGCAGAAAAAACACAAAAAGTTAATATAAAAGAAAAAACTCCTAAAAAGAAAAGTAGGATGTATCTTGTATTATTATTCTTAGCTTTAACAGCAATAGTAATGTATGTGGTTTGTAGAGGTAATTACTTAGAGATATTAGAGTTAGGAGAAAACTACTTACCAATATTTTGGAGAAATATTGCATATACAGCAATTACTTTTGTTATAAACTTTCTAGTACTATTTATTTTAATATACCTTACAAATATAAAGATAAAAACTGGGCTAAAACCATTTTTTGAAGAAGAAAAGAAAAAAATGCCTAAGCTTTTAAACAAATCAATAGCATTTGTATTAGCTGTTGTTGTAAGTTGGCTAACTACAACTGTTTTACTAGATAAAGTAATGTTATGCTTTAACAGTGCAGGGTTTGGAATTAATGACCCTGTAATGAATTACGATATTGGCTATTTTGTATTTCAAAAACCATTTATAGAATTTATATTACTATATGCAATGGGAATTGTTATAGGGCTAACTATATATGCAGCACTTTATTACATTATAGCAATAAATCATTATTTTGACGGAGTAGATAGAGAAACATTAAAGAAAAGCCCATTAATAAAACAAGCATTGGTTAATTTAAGAGTACTTGCAGTATTACTTGGATTATTTATTGTTATATGGACACAAAGTATTGGCACACAAAAATTTATGACATTAGAACAAGATAGCATATCATATTCTTTATATGGTGCAGGACTAGCAGATACAACAATACAATTATGGGGGTATAGAATATTAGCAGTTGTTTTAGTTATATCAATTTTTGTTGCTGTAAAATATATAAAACTAAAACAAACAAAGAAAATAATTACTTCATTAATGGCTGTGCCTGCATATTTAATAGCAATGTTTTTAGTTTTATTTGGTTTCCAAATGTTTTTTGTTAATTCAAATGAGCTTGACAAAGAAAAAACAAATATAGCAACAAATATAGATTACACAAAACAAGCATATAACATAAATGTAGAAGAAATAGATTTAGCAGATGAAGGAACTATTACAAAAGAAGATATTACTAATAATAGTGAAGTACTAGAAAATATTGCTTTAGTAAATAGCGATATAGTACTACAAGACTTAAACGCACTTCAAACTAATAAAGGTTATTATGCATATAGAAATACTCAAATAGCAGAAAAAACAATAAATGGAGAAAAGCAATTAGTATATATATCACCAAGAGAAATTGTAAGCAGTGAAGGTACATATAATAATAAAACTTATGAATATACTCATGGGTTTGGTACAATTGTAACATCTGCAACAGAAATAGACGAAAAAGGCAATTTGGTTAATTTACAAAAAGGGTTTAACAATGAGGACAATGTGCTAGAAATTACAGAACCTAGAATTTACTTTGGAACTCAAACAAACGATACAGTTGTTACAAATAGCAAAACTAAAAAAGAATTTGACTACCCTGTAACAGATAAGGGAAGTACACAAAATGTAGAAAATACTTATGATGGAAATGCAGGACTAAATCTTGGCTTTATAGATAGATTAATATTGGCTATAAAAGAAAAAGACTTAAAACTAGCTTTTTCAAGTGATGTAACAAATGATAGTAAAATATTAATAAACAGAAACATAACAGAAAGAGCAAAAACATTATTGCCAGATTTAGTATATGATGAAAATCCATATCTTATAATAGACGAAAATGGTAAGTTAGTGTGGGTATTAGATGCATATACCACTTCAAATAATTACCCATATTCACAAAAAACAACTATTGAAACAATAGATGGTAAAAAAGAAGTAAATTATATAAGAAACTCTATAAAAGTACTTATAGATGCATATGACGGAACTATTAAGTTTTATATAACAGATAAAACAGACCCAATAGCTATGGCATATTACAACTTATATGATGGTTTATTTGAAGATAAAGATACAACAATACCAGAATATATTAGTAACCAATTTATATACCCAGAGTTTTTATACAAAGTACAAGCAGAGCTAATTACAAGATACCATAATGTTCAACCAGATGTATTATATAGAAATGACGATGTATGGAGTATTGCTACAAACAATGTTAGTAAAGTGTCTACAAAAATGGGTACAGAAATAGAACCATATTATACTATGGTACAAACAGTAGAAAATTCTGAACCTGAGCTTGGATTAGTTATACCATATACACCATATAACAAGCAAAACTTATTAGCATACATGGTAGGTACTTATAAAAATGGACAGCCACAGCTTAAAATATATAAATACCCTGCAGATAGTAATGTATTAGGTCCAATGCAGTTAAATACTCAGTTAGAGCAAGACGAAACTATTGCAAAAGAATTGGAAACTTTAAATGCTACAGGTACAAAAATAACAAAATACTTAATTGCAATTCCTATAGATAATAAAATATTGTATATAGAGCCTATATATCAGCAATACATTAACGAAGAAGACTCTGTACCAACTTTGAAAAAGGTAATTGCAGCATCTGGCAATAAAGTGGCAATTGGAAATGACTTAAAATCTGCTTTAACAAACCTTGTATCACAATATGCAGTAGATATAGAAGTAGAAAACACAGACAATGTAGATGACTTAATAGATGCTATAATTAAAGCAAATGATAATTTAAAAGACTCAAACCAAAATGGAGACTGGACTATGATAGGTAAAGATATGGACAAATTACAAACATTAATAGAGCAGTTAGATAAATTGGTAGAAGAGCAAAAAGAGGAAGAAAAGAATAACCAAAATAATGTTATTGATAACACAATAGATAATGAACTTAATGTAGAGTAGAAAAAGAAACGGACACAAATTTAACAGAATATTATAAAATAATTTAAATATAGTATAATTTTAGAAAAAAAATCCACCCTAAAAATGGGTGGATTTTAATGTTTAAGAGAAATAAAATGGAGAAACTTCTCTTGGAAAATATAGATAAATTAAATAAAACATTGCAAAGAAACAATTTCTTAGATTTGGTAGAATTACTAGGAAATAGAAAAAAGCTATTTCTAAGAAATTTTTTTAGTGGTATATTTAAAGGAATTGGAATAGGTATAGGTGTAACTTTAATAACAGCTATTTTGTTAATATTGCTACAAAAAATTGTTGCATTAAATATTCCTGTTATAGGGGAATTTATTGCAGACATTGTAGATATAGTACAAAGCAATAGGTAAGTGCAAAATCTAACAATTTATAAAATAGATTTACAGTTCAACAACAGTAACCCCAAAATCGCCTTCTCCATAAGCACCTAACCTAAAGCTTTTTACATATGGATTAGTTTTTAAAAATGCATGTATTCCTTGCATTAATTTGCCAGTTCCTTTTCCATGTACAATTCTTATTGTTGGTATGCCTGCTAAAACACAATTATCTAAATATTTATCTATTGCTTGTGTTGCTTCTTCTACTGTTAAGCCTATTACATTTATTTCAGTTGTTGCATTTTTTACTTTAAAGTCTTCTACTTTTTTAAAGCTAACTTTTGAATTTAAGTTATTATTGCTTTTTAAGTTATTTACACCTAAATTTGAACTTGCGTTTGCATGTGCCTTGCTATTTGATGAGGTTTTACCATATGATAAGTTATTGTTTTCGATATTTAAAGAATTACCACTTTTCTCTAAATTACTTATTTTTATATTCATTTTTGCATTTCCAATTTGTACTAAAACTTCATTAGAGCGATTTGGCAAAGACTGAATAATTCCGTCTTTTTGAAGTGGTACAACAAAAACTGGAATACCTATTTTTATATCTTCTTTTGCTAAAACTTTACTAGAAGCACTATCTGAATTTCCAGAAGAAGCGGAACTTGTATTAGATATTGATAAATTGTTTAAATCTACATTTAGCTTCTCTCTTAATGCATTTGCTTCTTTTAGGTTAGAACTTTTACTTTCTAACAATTCATTTAATTCTTTAATAATTTCATTTGCTTCTTCTTTTGCAGATAATAAAATGTTTCTAGCCTTTAGTTTTGCATTATCAATTAATTCTAAATGTTCCTCATCTAAGCTTTTTTTCTCGCTTTCAAGAGATTTTCTTAAAGCTTGAACTTGGTTTAAATTTTTGTCTATTTCTATTTTCTCATTTTCAATTTGTAGCTTGTTATCATATATGCTTTTTAAAAGGTCTTCTATATTAACAATATCTTTATTTATATAATTGCTAGCATTTTCTAATATTTCTTCTTTTAATCCAAGTTTTTTGCTAATAGCAAAAGCATTACTTTTTCCAGGTATGCCTATTAATAGTTTATATGTTGGCTTTAAATTTGCTACATCGAAATCACAACTTGCATTTTTAAAACCTTCTGTTACTAAAGCATAATTTTTTAGCTCTGGGTAGTGGGTTGTAGCTAAAACAATATTTCCTTTACTATATAAGTAGTTTAAAGTACTAATTGCTAAACTTGCACCTTCTATAGGGTCTGTTCCAGAGCCTAACTCATCTAGTAATACCAAGCTATTACTTTTAACAGAATTAGTAATATTTATTATATTTAGCATATGTGAAGAGAAAGTACTTAAAGAAGCCTGTATACTTTGCTCGTCTCCAATATCTATAAAAATATTATCAAATACACATATACTTGTGCCAAGGTTAGATAATGGGTATATTCCAGAATAAGCCAGTAGTAAGTTTAAGCCAACAGTTTTTAAAGTTGCAGTTTTACCACCTGTATTAGGACCTGTTATAACCAAACAAGAGTAACTATTTCCAATTTCTATATCTATTGGAACAACTGTGCTTTTATCTATTAAAGGATGCCTAATTTTAACAAATTTTATATATTTTTCTTTATTTAAAGTAGGTTCGTTTCCATTTACTTCTACAGAATAATTTGCTTTAGCAAATACTAAATCTAGATTGCCTATAGTGTCTATATTACTTAATAAGCTGTCTATTATTGGAGAAAGAGAAGATGTTAAATCTTTTAATATATTAGTAATTTCTTTTTCTTCATCTATTTTTATATTTTGTATTTCATTATTCATTTCAAATGTAGATATTGGCTCAATATATAATGTAGAACCACTTGAAGAAATGCCGTGAACTAAGCCCTTAACCTCATTTCTATATTCTTCTTTTACAGGTACAACATATCTACCATCACGAATTGTAATAATAGAATCCATCATAAATTTAGACTTAGAGTGAACTAAATCTAATAATTTATCCTTTAGTCTTTGCTCCAAAACTTTTCTTTTTTTTCTTAAACTAAACAAAGTAGAAGAGGCATTATCTGCAATGGTGTTTTCATCTATAATTTTACTAGTAATATTTTTTACAATTGTATCATTAACATATAATGAAGAAAACATGTCTTCTAACAAAGGAAAAGAGCTATTGTTATTAGAAATATTTGAGTTAAAATATTTCTTTAAATCTGAGGAAACATATAAAACCTTTGCAATATCAAGTAAAGCTTTATAAGAAAGAGGAATGTCGCTTTTGATTAATTTAATATATTCATCTATTTCACAAATTTCAGATAAAGGAACATTTCCAAAAGCTATTTTCATGTTTATTGCTTCTGTTGTTAAATTAAGCAATTTTTGCACTTCTTCAAACGAAAAAGAGGGTAGCATTGAATAAAGCTTTTTTCTACCAATATATGTTTTACAATAATTTGCTAACAAATCTATAATTTTGTTGTATTCTAATTGTGTTAAACCTTTAACATATGAGTAACTATTTCCCATAAATAATTTGTCCTTTCATAATGTATATTTCATAAAAAAATATTTTAAATATTTCAATTTTTCCACTATTATAGCACAAATTGTGACTTTACAAAAGCATATTTTAAGATTAAAAGAAAATATTACAGAAATATTACATATATATTATTTTTTTATTACATGGATAAAAATTATGTTGTTTTTATATACATTTTGTTGTAAAATATATTTTATAAAGTTGTATATTGTCAAATTTAAGGAGGAAAATAAAATGGCAAAAAATCCAATGCAAAGAAGAGCAAATACTTCATTTATCTTAGGAATTTTAATTACATTATTGATAACAGGTATAGTTATAGTTTTCTTGGTAATGCAGTTATTAAATGCAAAAGAAACTATAAAAACATTTGAGGCAAATAAAGTTAAAGTTTATGTTTTAAAACAAGCTGTAAGTTCAGGTCAAACAATTACACAAGATATGCTAACTTTAAAAGATGTAGATAAATCTACAGTGCCAGAAAATGCTATTACTGGAGAAAATATAGATTTATTAAGAAATTACTATCTAGAAGATGCTAATGGAAACTCAATTAGCACAAATGCTTTTGGGGAACTTTATGTTGCAATTAGCGAGCAAAACGCTAGTGGGCAAACAGTAACTAATATTTACGTAATAACAGAACAAGAAGAAAAATATTACAGATACAGAAACCCAGAAACAGCTTATTCTTCTTCACAAGTAAAACAAAATTCAAATGGATATTATGTAACAACAGCAGCAGGAGATGTTCAAGTAACAGAAATAGAAGGTTCATATTATGCGGCACACCAATCAACAGGTAATGAGGAAAAAGTAGAATATGCTTTATCACAAGTTCCAATGGTTGCAAAAATAGATATGGCAACTAACACAGTATTAACAAACTATTCTATAACAAAATCTACTGAAAAGGTTTCAGACGACTTAAGAAGACAAGAATACAGTGTAATAGTAATAAGCTCACAAATAGAAACAGGGGATTGCATAGATATAAGATTAAGGATGCCAGATGGTACAGACTACATAGTAGCATCACACAAAGAAGTAGAAATACCAATGATTGGAGAAACAGATTCACCAAATACTATATCAATTCAAGTTACAGAAGATGAAATTGTAACAATAAGCAATGCAATAGTTGAATCTTACATGGTACCAGGTTCTATGATATATGCATCAAAATATGTAGAACCAGGATTACAAGAAAAAGCTATACCAACATATTTACCATCACAAAAGGTTAAAACTTTAATAGATCAAAATCCAAATGTTACAGAAGTTGCAAAACAGGCATTAAACGAAAGATATGCTAATGGAACAAATAGAAATAATATTAACGATGTATTAAACCAAAATGCAGAAGATGCAGCAGACAATGTAACAGACAAAACAGAAGAAGAAATTACATTAATTCAAGAAGAAAGACAAGAATACTTAGAATCTTTAGCAGGCTAATTTTAAAAGGAGGAGATTATGAGAATAATAGGGTTTATTGGAGCCTATGATAAAACAGACTTAATTCTATATTTGGCTAGAATATTATCTGCAGCTGGTAAAAAAATACTTTTTATAGATTCTACAATAACTCAAAAAGCTAAATATGTAGTACCAGAAATAAGCCCTGTTACATCATATGTTACAAATTTTGAAAATATAGATGTTGCAGTAGGGTTTGAGGACTACTTTGGTATAAAAGAATATTTAGGTATGCCATCACATGCGGATTTAGGTTATGACTTCGCATTTGTAGATATAGACGATGGACAGAAAATAGTAAACTTTAATATAAATCCAGCAGATATAAATTATTTTGTTACTTCATTTGACTTATATTCACTAAAAAAAGGCTTGGAGGCTTTAAGCTGGTTACAAGATAAAATGAGGTTAACAAAAGTATTATATACTAGAGAGGCTCTACAAGAAGAGGAAGATTATTTAAACTTTTTGGCTTTAGGTTATAAAATAGAGTGGTCTGACGAAACAGTATATTTTCCATTAGAAGTAGGCGACCAAAGTGTTACTATTGAAAACCAAAGAGTTTCAAAAATAAAATATAAGAAATTAAGCACACAATATAGAGATAACTTACTATATATGCTAGAACAAATTGTAGGGGAAAAAGAATTTCCTAATATAAAGAAAATATATAAACAATTAGAAAGAGGATTTTAAAATGGCTATTGTAACATTTTATCGTAAAGGTAAGAAGGAAACAGGGCAAACACTATCATTAGCAGCAATAGCAACTAATATGGCTATTGAGCATAACTATAAAATATTAATAGTAGACACAGCATTTGAAACTAAAGCTTTAGAAGAGTGCTTTTGGTCTCCTCAAAAGAAAGGTCCAGTAATTATAAGCAATAAAAATGTAACTAATGCTATAGAGTCTGGAATAGAGGGATTATCTAAAGTTATAACAAGTAATAAAACAACGCCAGAAATAGTTAGAAACTATTGTAAAACAATACTAAGAGAAAGATTAGACTTTCTTCCAGCACCATCTACAACAGAATATAAAGATTATGCAGAAATAGCACCAAAGTATGTAGATGTTTTAAATGCTGCAAATAGATATTATGACTATATATTTGTAGATTTATACAAAGACTTGCCAGCTAATGTAAAAGACGAAATTTTGCAGATTTCAGAAATAGTGGTATATAACATATTACAAAATTTTGATAGCATAAATGCCTTTTTGAATTTAAGGTCAGAGAACGAGTTCTTTAAAAGAAGAAATATAATGGTTTTACTTGGAAGATGTGACTTAGATTCAAAATATAATGCTAAAAATGTTACAAGATATTTAAGGGAAAGAAATTTGGTATCATATGTACCATATAATACATTATTTTTTGAGGCATGCTCAGAAAATAAACTTATAGAATTTTTACTAAAATTTAGAAAACTTAAAGATGATTTAGACAGAAATGCAATTTTTATGAAAACAATAGAGCAATCTACAGTTGCAATAATAGACAAACTACATGAAGTACAAATGAGAGGATAGCCTTTTAGGAAGGAGACTAAAAAAGATGCTTAACATACTTTTAATTATAATAATTCTTTTAGTTGCGGCTTTTCTAATTATAAGATTTATTAATAAAAGAAAAAATGAGCAAGTTGAAGAGGAAGTTCAAGTAGACGATAAAACTTATACATTAGAAAAAATGACCGCTTTTGTTAAGAAAAGATTAGATGAAATTACAAAAGTAAACTTGTATGATATTGGTCTTTCAGAAGAAGAATTAAAAAGAAGAAAGAACAAAAAATACGAATTGAAAAAAGCTTTAAAAGGTTGTACATATGGAGATGTTAACGATAAAAAATATGTTAAAGAGCTAATTTTCGATTTGTTATATAAAGAATATGGAGTAGATGAAACCAATGTTTCAAAAGCTATTTCATTTGATGTACCATCTTTATTAACTTCTCAAGATAAATTTGAAATAATTTTATATATGTATAAAAACGAGTTTGGCTATGAAGCAATGGCAAAAATTATAGATAAATATAAATTAGACGAATTAAAATATGTAGAAGGGGAGTCAAAGCCTTCATACGTAATTACATCAGAAGAAATAGATAACATATATGAAAAAGAAAACTTCGTTTTAACATTTACAGATAAATTAAATGTAGTAGTACAAAGAATATACCAACATTATAAAGGCTACAGCAGTATAGACGAAATAAGAGATATGAACATAGATGGTATTTCAGGTGGTGTTTCTGGTTTACCTGAATCATTTATGAGCCAAGTTGCACAAACAGATGGAGATTACTTAAGTCAAATAGTGGACCACAAAGTTCCACGTGCTTGTGATAGTATTTGGATAATGTTCCATGGTAAATCTATTCGTTTAGCATTTTTATCATTTGGAACAGAAGCAGAACTTAAAAGAGTATGTCAAAATATTTATAAATATAATAACCCTGGACAGTTATCAGACACAAATGGTTACAAGATTAATGAAATGAAAGATGGTTCTCGTGTCGTTGTTGTAAGACCAAGTATGTCTGAAACATGGGCTTTCTTCGTAAGAAAGTTCGACGTAAAACGTGCTACACTAGAGCAAATAGTACTTTTCCCAGGAAAAGAAGAAGCAATAGATTTATTAAAATTCTTAGTAAAAGGTGCAAGAATTATATCTCTAACAGGAGAGCAAGGTTGCCGGAAAAACAACAATGCTTATGGCAATGATAGAAAATATATACGAAACTATGAACCTTCGTATTACAGAAACAGCGTTCGAGCTTCACTTAAGAAAAATATACCCAACAAGAAACATCTTATCAATGCGTGAAACAGAAACAGTTTCAGGTCAAGAGTGTTTGGACGTTCAAAAGAAGACAGATGGTTCTGTTAATATTATAGGTGAGGTTGCAACAGACCCCGTAGCATCTTGGATGATTCAATCTGCACAGGTTGCTTCTAAGTTTACATTATTTACTCACCATGCTAAAACATTTCCAGACTTAGTTACAGCACTTCGTAACTCTATGTTAAGAGCAGGAGTATTTAAAAACGAGAAAACAGCAGAAGAGCAAGTTGTACAGGTTTTAAACTTTGATATACACTTAGTAAAAGACTTTAGAGGTAGAAGATATATAGAAAGAATAACAGAGTGTATTCCAGTAGAAGAAAAAAATGAGTATACATATGACCACAGAAACGAAAAAACATTAGAGGGTAAATTAGATAAATTTATGGACAACTCTACAATTTTCTATACAAAAACAACAAACAGAGAGTTATATAAATATAGAAACATTATGGAATATCATGATGGAGTATATGTACTTACAAATCCAATTTCAGATAAGAATATTAGAGAAATGAGAATTAACATGGATGATGTAGATGTTGGAGAGTTTGACAAATTCTTAGAAAGAAATTGGGGAATAAAACCACCAAAATTAGACGATTATAGCACAATAGAAAATAATGAAGAAACAGTAGAAGTTAAAAAAAGAGGAAGAAAACCAAAAGCAAAATTAGCTGAAGAAAACTAATAAAAAGATACAGTAAAACCTAAGGGAGGTGAGCATCACAATATGACTAATCAAATGTTAATGTACATGATGGCTGGAATAGGTGCACTTTTTGTTATAATTGTAATTGCATATATTTTGATTAGCAAAAAATTAAATAGTTCTGAAACTAGAGAAATACAAAAGCTAAGAGAAGGTACTCAGGCTAAAAAGTTTTCATCAGAAGTTCTATATCAGAAACTATATGTAATTTATAGAAAAATACCATTTATAAAAAGGTATTTACTAAAAATAAGAAGGAAACTTGAAATTATTAATATTGATGATGAATATTTAACAAGAAGGCAAGCAGCTCAAATTTTATCAAGAACGTTCCTTATATTAATACCATTAACAATAGTTATTGTGGCAATTACTCATTCCAATACACTACTTATGTCTATATTGCTTATATTTGAATTATTCATGATAGATAGCTTTATTGATGGTAGTGTAGACAAAATAGATAATAAACTTTTAAGACAACAAGTAGAATTTTTCTCAGAAATAAGACATGCATACCATGAAACAAACATGGTAGAGGAAGCAATTTATCAAGTAGCACAAGATGATGAGCATCCAGATATGTCTAGACAAGCAGAAAAAATATATGAGGTTTTAATTTCAAATGACCCAGAGTCAGAACTTGAAAAATATTATGATGTTGCACCAAACAGCTACTTAAAAGAATTTGCTGGTGTATCTTACCTTACAAAAGAGTTTGGTGATAGAAAAGTAGAGGGTGCATCATTATACTTAAAAAACTTAAATAATATTACACAAGAGATGCAACTTGAAATATTAAAAAGAGATAAATTAGATTATACATTTCAAAGTTTATCACTTATTTCCATTGTTCCTATGTTAGCATTAGAGCCAATTAAAAATTGGTCAATGTCACAATTTAGCTTTACACAAAGCTTTTATGCAGGAAAAAATGGTATGCTTGTACAAATTTTAGTATTAGTTATTACATTTGTATGTTACATATTAACAAGAAAACTAAAAGATAATGGTTCAACAGCACAGAACACAAAAAACACAGAAAACCCTTGGCAAGAAAAAATATATAAAATACCATTATTTAAAAAATTTATAGACTTATTTATACCTAAAGATGGAACAAAAGAATATAGAAAAATTAGAAAAGACATGAAAGATTCTGCTACAAAGGACAAAATACAGTGGATTTATATTAATAGAATAGTACTATGTGTTGTAACATTTGCAGTATCTTTAGTTCTTATTATACAGTTACACCAAATTACTATAAAAAATGTTTATACAGACCCGACTGTGGATTATAACATAATAGGGCAAATGAGCGAAAAAGACACGAAAAGTGCTATGGCTCTTACAGAATCAGATAATGCCTACTTATATAAATATAGAGGAGATACAACAATAGACGAGGCAAAAATACGTGATGACATGAAAAAAGGAAGAGTAAATCACGATTATGAAACAAGTACAGATGCAGAAATAGAAACAGCAGCAGAAAGAGTTTATGGAAAATTACAACAAGTTAATAGCGAAAATTTAAAATGGTTTGAAGTATTAATAGCAATGGTATTAGCAATTATTGCATATATGGCACCAATTTGGATGTTAAAATTCCAAGCAAAGATGAGACAACTAGAAATGGAAGACGAGGTTATGCAATTCCAAACAATTATATTAATGTTAATGAGAATTGAAAGAGTTAATGTTGAAATGATTTTGGAGTGGCTAGAAAGATATGCCAATATCTTTAAAGAACCAATTAGTAAGTGTGTTAACAACTATGAGAGTGGACCTTGGGAAGCACTAGAAGAACTAAAAGACGATATATCTTTCCCACAATTAATAATATTAGTAGAAAGTTTACAAGCAGCAGTTGAAAAAATACCAATTTCAGATGCTTTTGATGAGCTAGACACTGAAAGAGATTACTACCAAGCAAAAAGAAAAGAATCAAACGATAGATTAATTAGTAGAAAAGGTATGATAGGAAAAGCAATAGGTTTTGCACCTATGGTAATATTGTTTGTTGGGTACTTAATTATACCATTAGTATTCATAGGATTAACAAGTATGACAAGCTCATTTGATAGTATGACATCTACAACATTGTAATATATAAAAATCATATATTAAATGTAAATATTATATGTTAAAATATAAAATGCATAATTTATACATTTTACAATATATAAGATCAATAATAAATTAAAAAATAAAAGGAGGGTAAACATGGAAAATGCATCAAGAGCTTTAATAATAGCAGGAAGTGTACTAATTTCGTTATTAGTAATAGGTACTTTAGTATTCATGTTTACTCAACTTTCAGACTTAAGGCAAACACAAGAAGATGCTAGCATGGAAGACGAGTTACAAAGCTTTTTTAGTACATTAAATACATACATAGATGACAACAAAAGAGGGAGCGATATATTATCTTTAGCAAATCTTATTGACGATTTTAACGAAAGACGTGCTGGACAAAATGAAGCTAAATATGGAAACGAAGGTTATGACCCAATTACATTAGAAGTTTACTATGATGTAAGCAAGTTTGAGTCAAGTAAATATAAATCTGAGTTTTTTAAAAATAACAAAGATGGGCACTTTACCTCAGCACAAGATATAACTAAAGCCAAAAATAATATAGATAAAAAAGTAGATGAATTAGCAAAAAAAACGATTCCTGGAGTAAGTGGCTATACAGTAAAACAACTTGCTAGTATGAGGTACCAAGAATTAATGATACTTACTTCTAATAATGATGAACTATTACAAACAATACAAAATGCATCAGAAGAATATAATTTTTATATTGCAGAACAAAAAGATATAAAAAGTACTGTAAGATTTAATTACCCGGATGCAACATATAATAATGTAAGTGGAAGAGTAACAAAATTAGTTTATACACAAAAATAAAATTATTGTATAATGTTTTATAAAACATTTATAACTTGGAGGTAGGAAAACATGGAAAATGCATCAAAAGCATTAATAATGGCAGCTGGTGTTTTACTTGGCGTAATGTTAATTTCATTTGCTGTGTACCTATTTTCTGTGTTTGGAGATTATAGTGGAGAAGTTCAAACACAAATGGAAGCAAGAAGAGTAGAAGCATTTAATACTCAATTTACCAAATACTATGGTAGCGAGCAAAGAGAAAATCCATATGACTCTAACTCTGAAAGAAGTTATGATGGGCCAATTTTGTGCACAGCACAAGATGTTGTTACAATAGCAAATTTGGCAAAAGATAGTAATACAAGTTATGGTGTTTATGATGATGACCCAGATTATACCAGCGACAATTTAAATGATATGTATATAACAGTAAATTTACTTAACCTAGGTAATAAGGGAACACATATTGAAAACTGGGACAAAAATAAATTTACAAATTTTATTAAAGAAAATACATTTGTAAAAGATAAAACCACAAATAAAGACGATACCTCAAAAGCAAAATATTATTATGTAAAAAATGTTACATATATGAATATGACAGATAGTTTACAAAGAGTTAGAGTAATTGAAATAGCCGAATTAGATGTAGAGGCATATTTAAAATAAAAATAAATACGTAAAAGTACCATATTTTACATAATTATATAGTCTAAATAATTTGCATTAGGCTAAGCAAAATGTTATAATAGAAATATAGGAGTATTATGAAGAAAAACATTATTATATTAATTTCAATATTATTAATTATTAGTGCATTTGTAGTTTACTTTGTAATGAATTACAGAGTTATACAAGCAGAAGCTCAAATGAATAATAAAGATTATAATACATATTATGATAAATCTGTTGTAGGTACAACATTAGCATCTCTAATAAATAAAACAGTGGACAACAATGAAAAAAATGGTATAGAGAAAGATGAAAACAATGGTTATATAGAAAACGATAATAACTCAATAAAAATATATATTTATTTTTTAGACGATAAAGGAGAACGTACAGATACATTTACAATGGAGCAAATTTATAATAACGGAACACAAAGTTTTATAAATTTATATGGGACAACTTCCTTTCTTTGTACAAACATAGATTATCATGAAAAAACTGGCAATGTAAAAAGCTTGACATTTGAGCAACAAATTTATTAAAATGTTATTAATATTTAGATTATAATGTAAAAATATAAAAAATATAATCTAAAATTTATATAAAACAAAATAAACTAAAGTAAAATTTAAAGGAGGAATTTTTTATGGAGAATGCATCAAAAGCATTAATTATTGCAGGAGCTATTTTATTATCAATTTTAATTATAGGTTTAGGTATGTTTATATACAACCAAGCAGCAGACACTTTAGGAAGAACCAATTTAAGTGGACAACAAGTAGATTCATATAACAGTGAATTTTTACAATATTCAGGAACTAGACAAGGGTCTCAAGTAACAACATTAGTTAACAATGTAAAATCTCACAATAGATCAAATACAGATGACCCAAGCCAACAGATACAACTTACTAATGAGGATTATGGCGAAGATGGAGGATCTTTAGTAGCACCAACAGAAGCTATAACAAGTTATTCAAATCCTAGAATACTTTCTGCAAAAACATATAAAGTAACATTTGCTTATGACCCAAACAGTGGTCTTATTACAGCAGTTGGTATAGTTGAAAAAACAAATTAACTTTTAAAGGAATATAAATTATGGAGAACGCAGTAGATGCCTTAAAAATGGCTTTTGCCGTAATAGTTTTTGTAATGGCATTAACAATTGGAATAGCTGTTTTTACGCAAGCAAGAACAGCTTCCGATGTTATTTTACAAAGCCAAGATTCAACTGAATATTACGAATATATTTCCGCAGGTGTGTATGATGATGAAACAGGGCAATGGATTTCTACAGGTGATACTAGAATAGTTGGACTAGAAACTATTATTCCAACTTTATATAGATATTACAAAGAAAATTATACTGTAGTTTTTCTAGAAGCAAATGGAACTCCTATGAAATTATATGATACTTTAACAGAACCAACTTTATGGAGTGGCTCAAATCCAATTACAAATATAATTTCACCAATAGTATCGAAATATTATGATGGTAGTTTAGAAACACATATTGGAAAGAGGTCATTTGATACACAAATTTGTTCTTTTGATTTAGATGAGGAAACAAATAGGCATGAGCCATGGACAGGTAATGCTAATACAGATTCTAAAAAGAATTTAGATGCTTTTTTAAATGGCGGAGAGTTTACATTTCCTAGTAATGATGGCAGAGTGTATAAATATGATGGTTTTATGAAAAAACACAGTGGAGATAAATTCATAGAATTAATGGGAGAATATAACTATTCTGCAATTTCAGGAGCTGACGAAGACGAAACAGAAACATATGGAGCATATGATGAAACAACAAAAAACAAAAAGAAAAGAGTAATTGTATATCAATTATATAATGGAGTAGATGGAGAGTAATATGTAGAAGGGAGGAATTAATATGGGTGATACATTAATTACTGTTGTAGCAATATTTTTAGCAGCAATTTTAATGTTTGTTTTTCCATTAATGGCATTGTCTGAAAGAACAGACGATATGTCACAATTATCTGTGCAAACAGCAACTACAGAATTTGTAGATGATGTAAGAACTACAGGAAAATTAAATCTTGCAGATTACGAGCAATTTTTACAAACAATAACAGCAACAGGAAACTCTTTTGATGTAGAACTAGAGATAAAACATTTAGATGAAAATCCCGGACAAAAGACAACACAAGCTGAAATGACTAAAATTGGTGAAAATATATACTATAATGAGTATACAAGCCAAATAATGGAGGAACTAGAAGATAAAGGCTATATTAGACTAAAAGAAGGAGATATGTTTTCAACTACTGTAAAGAATACCAACACTACAATTGCTCAACAATTACGTGGATTCTTTTATAAAATTGCTGGAAATGAAAATGCTCAAGTAGCTGCTAAACATGGTGGTGTAGTTTCTGTAAACGGAAGTGGAAATTAATGAAGATACAATATTTAGCTGTTATATTTGTTGTAATAATGGTGCCGATTTCTTTGGCACTTTCAACTTATATTCAAACACAAGTAGATACAATAAATTTTCAAACATCATATAAATCAAAATTATATGATGCTACTTATGATGCTGTAACAGCATTTCAAATAAATACAGTTAATAATAAATATTCAAGTATTAGTAACTCTAAAATTAGAGATATAGAAGCATCTGCTAATACTTTTTTCACATCTTTGGCAGATACAATGAACGCCACAGGTTATACTAAAGAAGCACTTCAACCATTTGTACCGGCACTTGTTTATACTTTATATGATGGCTATTATTTGTATGGTAAATATAGAAATGTTATGCCTCAAGAAGGGGCTGTACAAAATTACGACAGTAGTGAATATCAATGGGGACTTAAACCATATGTATATTATAGTTGTAAATATGTAGATGGCTCAAAAGAAGTTATAGTAAATTATACATTAGATAACTTTATTACAGTTTACTATAAAAATGGTAGCACATATGAAACAAGGTCTGGCTATTTAATTAATCCAAGTGCATGGAATCGTGATACTTCACAATATGATGGAATAGATATTGTAGATACAGCATTAACAGAAAAATTATTATTTAAAACTAAAGATAGTTCAGACAATTACGAAACAGGAACATATGAATATATAAATTATCAATCTCAAAAAATATATAAAGATAATTCTAATCCTTCATTGGGAAAATATTTTAGATATGAGGATTATCAAAAAACATATATTTCACCAGGTACTCAAACTGAAAGAGATATAGATGCTTACATTGGAGCAGAAGACAACAATGGTGCATACCAATACTTTGAAGAAGCAAAGGTCTTTAGTGAGTGGGTAAATTCCAACTTAAATTGGGTAACACAAGAAAAGGCAGTAGATGAAAATGGAAACAAAATAGATTATGAAAGTTTAGGTGGAGTAACAGGAACAGAAAAAATATTTGATACCACAAGAGATACTAATAATCCTTTTTCATCTAATTCAATATTTGACGAAAATAGAAGAGTAACAATAAAATATACTATTCAAACTACTCTTACAGCAGCAATTGGAGCATATAACGAATATTCAGGAATTAATTATGAGTTTGCACTTCCTGTATTAGAAGAAGAGGATTGGGACAAAATACAAAACCATATTTGTGTAATTTCTTTCTTACAAGGGTTACCAATAGGAAGTAAATTTTATAATGATTATGTTATTTTAACAAACGACAAAAACGAAGAATATGTATCTAAAGATGCAATTTACATTACTACACAAGAAGAGGGAAGCTCAAATATTGAATATCATCAGCCAGGTTGTAGTAGATTAATAGAAGATACAGATACCACAAGTATGACAGTTATACCACAAGATAGAATATTTGAGGCATATTATAATATAGACTTTTTAAGACAAACTGTAAGGATTTCAGAGGGAAATTATATATATTTTTACCCACAAGCAAAGTATGGAAATACATGTACAGCTTGTTATAACTGTATAGTAAATACAAGTAGTACTTATGACATAGAAGATATAATAGATGGAGTTATTACAGACCCAAAATCTGAAACTGAAGAAGCTATTTTTGATGTAGGAAGTAATAATTCTAAAAATGACAAATTTAAAAAAGTAAGAAGCTTATATTATAGTGCATTAGCTAGAGAAAGGTATTTCTTATATAAGAGCAATGATTACTTAAATGAATAAGATTACAAAAATTTATAATTGTTTAAAAAAATTAAAAATGGTTATCATATATTTGAAAGGATGATATATGATGACCTTTTTTTATTTTAATAGAAAAGATAAGTTTAATAAAAAAAGTATATTAAATGAAGAGAATAATAAAAGTAAATTAGAAAACAAAGAAACTGATGACTATGAAATTAATCCATATAGAAATAATGAATATATTATAAACAGTGGGGTTAATGCTAATAAAAATACAAGTAAAAAAATAATATTAAAAGCAGTAATTGTGCTTATTTTATTAACTATTTTTATTTATGTTTGTAATATAACTTTTATGCCAGATACAATAATAATGATGCAAGGAGAAACTCTTAATATAAATACTCTTTTTGGTGTAAGAATAGAACAAAATAGTAATGGAGAAACTGTGGAGGCTTCAAGTGCAATAAATAAAAATAAAGTTAGTGAAGTAGGAAAAATGGACTTGAAAGTTAATTTATTCGGAAGCTTACCAGTAAAAGATGTTACCGTTAATGTTATACCTAAAACAAAAGTAATTCCAGTAGGAAAGTCAATTGGTATGAAGTTATATACAGATGGAGTTTTAGTAGTTGGCATGTCTGAAATAGAAGGGCAAAAACCATATGAAAATTGTGGAATAGAAGAAGGAGACAGAATAATAGAAATTGATAATAGCAAAATAAGTAATACAAATGAACTAATTAATACTGTAAATAAAAGTAATGGAAAAACAGTAGAAATAAAATATATTTCAGATGAAGACAATGTTCTAACAACTAGTATTACTCCTGTAAAAACAGGAAATGATTTTAAAATAGGGTTATGGGTTAGAGATGCAGCAGCAGGGGTAGGTACACTTACTTTTTATACTCCAGAAGATAATAAGTGTGTTGCATTAGGACATGGAATAACAGACATAGATACAGCAGAGTTAATAGATATTGCAAGTGGAGAATTAGTTTCTGCAAATATTTTATCAATAGTAAAAGGCGAAAAAGGAAATCCAGGAGAAGTTAAAGGAACAATTGAAAATGGTTATAAAATTGGCAATGTATATAAAAATACAGCATTTGGAGTTTATGGAACATTAGATAGTAAAACAATGCTTAATGTGTCTGAAAGTGATGCTGTGGAAGTTGCAACAAGGGACGAAATAAAAACAGGGAAGGCAACAATATTATGTGAACTTGAAACAGGAAAAAGAAAAGAATATGAAATTGAAATAGAAAGAGTTTTTGTTAATAATAATAGCGATAATAAGAGTATGTTAATAAAAGTTACAGATAAAGAATTACTAGAAAAAACTGGTGGAATTATACAAGGTATGAGTGGTGCACCAATATTACAAAACGGTAAATTAATTGGGGCTGTAACACATGTTCTTGTAAATGAACCAACAGAAGGCTATGCCGTTTTTGGAGATATATTAGTAAAGCAATTAAATAGTGTAAATTAAACACCAAAACACTCTCTAAAATTAGCGAGTGTTTTGGTGTATTGATCCTCATGGCTGTTCTTCAATCCACTGGTGACCTATTGAAACTACCTCAGAAAACGCAGAATTAGAAAGTTCTTGCATTACTGTTTTTGTACTGTTTGGATTTGTAGAGAGAGCATTTGCAATTTTGATTGCAGCAGACTTATTATCGGAAGTGTAATAATAATAATTAATGTTTGCACAATTTTCTGCTACTTCCAGTAGATGCTTTTCAGTGGCAACATCACAACTAGCTACTTCAAGCCAGTTAGTAGGGTCATCGCTTTTTGCTTGATTGTCTAAATATTCGGACATTTGTGTATTACTTTCTACTGTTGATGTTGTCGTTGTAGTACTTTCTGTTAAATCGTTTGTAGATGCGGTTGTTTCTTCGGGAGCAGGTGCACCTTTTTCAAGTTCTGAAACTCTTACTTCTAATGCATTTACCTGTTGCCGAAGTTCGTTAAGTTCAATAGTGTTTGAGCTCTCACATGCTGTGAAAACCAGCATTGCCAAAAGACACAGATAGTAGCCAATTTAATGATTTCAATATTTCTTTTCATGCTCTACATCCTCCTATAAACACTTTATTGCTGATAGATTGTTATATATGTTAAACACCAAAAGTTAGAGGATGACCTCTCACTAATTAGTGATAATAGTTTAAATGATATAGAACTTTGCCCACATCAGTTCTATTATACTAAATTTCTATCAAAAAGTCAATTTATGTAAATCTATTATATAAATAAAAACATATAAAATGTTAGCATTTTACAATACTTTGCTAGAATAGACTGAATTAAGAAAATATATTGATTAAAGAACAAAATCTTTTTAGAAACAAGTAGAAAAAGTATAGCAAATTGAATTCAATTGTGTTATACTTTTTTTGGTGTGAGAATTTGACATGAAAGGTATTATTATGCTAAAATGAAAGGCGACAGGCACAAAATATATACTAAAATTATTATAAAATAACATGAGATAAAGGAGGAAAAAGATGGCAGGAAAGCACTCAGACAATGGTGAATTTAATCCATATAGACGTGAAGGAAAAACAAATAGTAGTAATAGCAAAAAAAGTGCAGAGAAAAGGGATTATAGCCAAAATTCTAACAGAACAATAAAGGGGAAAACAGGAGAAGTTGAAGATGTAGAAAGAGGCAAAAAGGTGGCAAAAACAAAAAAAGGTAAAAAGAAAAATAAGGGACTAAAAATATTGGCTATATTTTTACTAATCATAGCAATAATTGTTTTACTAGTTGCAGGAGGAGCTTTTTATTTTGTAAATGATAAAATAGGAAAAATGCAACAAGTAGATATTGATGAAGGAAACTTAGGTATATCTACAAATAAAAATTTGGAAGGTTATAGAAATATAGCAATATTTGGTGTAGATAGTAGGTCAAATGATTTAGATGTAGGAAATAGAAGTGACTGTATAATTATTGCTAATATAAACAACAAAACTAATGAGATAAAATTAATTTCTGTATATAGAGATACATATGTACAAATAAAAGAAAATGGTCAAAATACATTAGATAAAATTACACACGCATATGCATATGGTGGACCAGAGCTTGCAATTCAAACATTAAATACAAACTTAGACTTAAACATAAAAGAATTTGTAACAGTAAACTTTGACTCAGTTGCAGAAGCTGTAGACCAATTAGGTGGAATTACAATGACACTTACTTCAGAAGAAGTAAAATATGCTAATGATTATATAAGTGGAACTGCAAGTGCAACTGGAAAAGAAGCTACATATATTAGTTCTTCTGGAAAGCAAACTTTAAATGGTGTTCAAGCAGTTGCATATTCAAGAATAAGATACACATCTGGTGGGGATTACAAAAGAACAGAGCGTATGAGAGACGTAATTGAAGCAATGCTAACAAAATTAAAAACTAAGAGTTTGGGAGAAATAAATGCGTTTGCAGATGTAATACTTCCAAAAGTTTATACAAACTTAAATACAAATGACATATTCTCATTAATTCCATCAGTAGCTAGCTTTAATATAACAGAAAGTATAGGATGGCCATATGAAACAAAAGGTATTACTTTAGATAGGTGGTATGGTGTACCTGTAACATTAGAAAGTAATGTTAAAAAGCTACACAAAGAAGAATTTAATGACCCAGATTATGAAGTGCCAGAAACAGTACAAAACATTAGTAATAAAATCGTAAACAAAACAGGGTATACAGATTAATAGAAAGCAAAATTAATAAGAATATTAAAATACTAGATATGGTTAAATTAAAAAGTTTGTAAAGACATAGCAAATTAAATATTATGAGCTTGGAAAATAAGAATTTGAAATATATACAATTAAAAGTATGCATATAAAAATAATTTAGGAGAAATAAATGAGTGACAAAAAATTAGAAATATATATTGCAATTCATAAAAAAGCAAAAGTCTTAAATAGAAGCTGTTATATTCCTATACAAGTTGGTGCAGAAGGAAAAGAAGATTTAGGTTATATAAAGGACAATACAGGAGATAATATCTCCTGTAAAAATCCAAACTATTGTGAATTAACAGGTTTGTATTGGATGTGGAAACACTCTAAAGCAGATATAATAGGACTAGTACATTATAGAAGGTATTTTGTTAAAAGCTTTTTTACCACAAATATAGA
>CAJMQM010000008.1 GCA_905215615.1 uncultured bacterium
GAATTAACTTCAGTAATTCCTGTCATGTTTGCAACAAATGATGAACCTACACTACCTCTTGAACCAACTATGTAGCCATCTTCGTTTGATTTCCAAACTAGTTTTTGTGCTATTATGTACATAACAGAGAAACCATTTTTTATAATTGAAGTAAGCTCTTTGTCTAGCCTTTCTTCTACTATTTGTGGCAATGGGTCTCCATATAGCTCATGTGCTTTATTATAGGCAATCTCTTTTATTGTTGTTTCGCAACCATCAATATGTGGAGGACATTTTTCTGGAGAAATTGGTTTTATTTTTTCACACGTATCTGCAATTTTGTTTGTGTTTGTAACAACTACTTCATATGCTTTTTCTTCTCCAAGATATTCAAACTCCTTTAGCATTTCCTCAGTAGTACGTAAGTAAATTGGTGCTTGCTGGTCACAGTCATCATACCCTTGACCTGCTTGAAGTATTCTTCTATATATTTCATCTGATGGATCCATAAAATGTACATCACATGTAGCAACAACTAGTTTATCTAGTTTTTCACCTAGTGCAACAATTTTTCTATTTATGTCTTTTAGTGCTTCTTCATCTGGAACAACGCCTTCTCTTACCATAAACATATTATTTCCAATTGGCTGAATTTCTAAATAATCATAGTCGTTTGCAATCTCTTCTATTTCTTCATCTGTTTTTCCTGCAACTATTGCCCTATATAATTCTCCTGCTTCACACGCACTTCCCATTATTAGCCCTTCTGAATATTTTTTGTATAAAGATTTTAATATTCTAGGTTTTTTGTAAAAGTAATCTAAGTGTGAATATGATATTAATTTGTACAAATTTTTTAATCCTACATAGTCTTTTGCCAAAATTATTGCATGATATGTTGGAAGAGATTTATAATCTGCTTTTCCTATTTCTAGGCTATCTACGTCATCCCAATTTTTTGCGCCTTTTTCTTTAAGCATTGAAATCATAACATTAAACACTTTTACTGTTGTATCTACATCGTCTAAAGCTCTATGTGCTACTTCTACCACAATACCTAATTTATCTGCAATAAAGCCTAGTTTATATTTTTTAAATTCTGGGAATAAGCTTTTTGCAAGCCTTAAAGTATCTACATATGTATTATTAAGCTCATAGCCCAATTGTTTAGCATTATATTTTAAGAAACCAATATCAAAGTCCGCATTATGTGCAACTAAAACAGAATCTCCAACAAATTCTAATATTTTTGGAAATACTTTATCTATTGTTTCTGCATCTTTTACCATATCATCTGTAATATTTGTTACTTCTACAACTTTCTGTGGTATTGGCTTTTCTGGATTTACAAAGCAAGAAAACTCGTCAATTACTTCTCCATTTTTTACTTTCATTATTCCTACTTCTGTTATTTTTTCTGTTCTAAATGAAAGACCTGTTGTTTCTAAGTCAAGTACACAATAAGTTGTATCTAAGTTTTGTCCTTTTGAAAAAGATATACAAGACACTGTATCTGGTGCTAAATATGCTTCTACACCATATATAACTTTTAAGTCCGGATTTGCTTTTTCTAAGTATTTATGTGCTTCTGGAAATGCCTGTACAACACCATGGTCTGTAATTGCAATAGATTTCATCCCCCATTTTACAGCTCTTTTTAATAAATCTTCAGCAGATGTCATAGCATCCATTTGACTCATTTGAGTATGCATATGTAATTCTACCCTTTTTACTGGTGCATTATCTTGCCTTACTTCTTTTTTTAGTCCATTACTTTCTATAATGGCATTTGCAATAACTCCCAATTCCTTTGCAAACGGGTCAAATTGTGCAGTTCCTATAACTTTTACCCCTTTTGCACCTGACATCCTTTTTAATATTGCTTTTGATTTTTCTGCTTCTAAGAATACCTTACATGTTATAGTACTACTTCCATCAAATAAGTCAAACATGGCTAAAATTTTTCCAGATTTTAATTCTCTAGTTTCTGTATTCAAAATTTCTCCATCTAGCATAATTCTTCCACTATCTACTGTTAAATCTGCGACTTTAGTAAGTGGGTCACTCATTTTTCCTGCTCTGCCATATATAACAGGGTTTGTTGTGTCTTCCTCTGCATTTTCTTTGCTTTCAGCTTCGGCTGGTGTACCTTGTTCTGGATTAGCTTGTTTTTCCTCTTTTTTAGCTTTTGCTTCTTTCTTATGTTCCTCTGCCTCTGCCATTTCAGATTTTGCTTGATTTACAACTTGTTGCTCTAGTAATTCCAAATGTTCATGATATTCTTTAAGCTTTTCTTCTGAAATGTTTTCTACAAATTGTACTTTATAATTTTCACCATATACGTTTTTTATAAGTTCTGATAATATTAGGTTAAAGTTTCTTCCATCTAATAATGCTTTTCCCTTAAATACTAAATTTACATTTATAAGGTTATTATCTATTTCAATTGTGCTTCCTTTAAGTAAAGCTCTTGTTAAAGGGTGTTTTCTTGATATATATGAAATAATATCTTCCCACTCTTTTTTTAAGTCAAACTCAAATTTTTGTTGATATTTTATTTTTATTAACACACTTTTTAATTGAAACCTATTTTCTAGGTATATTTCAAATTTTTCTAAATCTTTTATTTTTATTTGTTTGTCTGCCTCTAATGTAGTTTCTAGTTTGCCACTCTTTTTATATATATTTATAGAAGTTATTAAAGAATTGTATAATTCAAAGCTATTTGTAGTGAAATCTTTAAAAACGTCTCTTACAGCTTTCTTATCTTCTGCAACTTTTTTTCTTACTTGTTCTTTTACCATTACGTTTTCTTGTTCCATGTGCTATCTCATTTCCTTTCAAACTTAAAAGATTCGTAAAATATCATTGTATGTTACATACACCATTAGAGCAATTAAAATCATAAATCCAATTAACTGAATATTTACTTCTGTTTTTTCTTTTAATGGCTTTCTTCTAATTGCTTCTATTAATAATATTACTATTTTTCCACCATCTAATGGAGGGAAAGGTAATAAGTTTGTAAATCCTAAAGAAATTGATATTAAGGCTAAAATGTATACAAAATCTGCAATTCCATTAGTTTGTGCTACTACTTCTGAAATTCCAACAGGTCCCATTAATTGATCTACTGAAACTCCACCAGAAAATAATAATTTTAAATTATCTACTATTGAAAATGCAAATTCTCCTGTGTCCCAAAATGCATAATAAATATTGTTTGTAAAATTATTTTCTGCCATTTTTAAATTTACACCTAACAAATAATTAGATTTAACCTCTGGAGTTATTATAACATCCATTTTTTCGCCATTTCTCTCTATTGTAAATTTTATTTTTTCTCCTATGGCTTCATTAATGTAATTTACAAGATTTTGAGCATCATTTTCTACATTTTTATCATTAACTGCTATTATTATATCTTTTACTTCTAATCCTTGCTTTTCTCCAGGGCTATCTGGGTATAGCGCTGCTATTTCTGTTACTACACTACTGCTAGTACTTACGGCAATTCCCGTGTAATTATACTTTTCTTCTGATGGTTTAAATGTTAATTCTTGCTCTTCGCCATTTCTTTCTATAATAACTGTTAACTCATTTCCATTAGATTTTTCTAGTGCACTATCTAAGTCAGATTTATTTTTTATTTTCTTTCCATCTATTTTTATAATTTTATCATTTTCTTGAAGCCCTGCTATTTCGGCACTGTAATTTGGTATAATTGTGTCTATTACAGTAGAAACATTGTTTCCTACACATGACATTAGAATAAAATATACAATTAAAGCAAATATGATATTCACTAGTCCCCCTGCTGCAACTACTGCTATTCTCCTTGGTATACTAGCTTTGCTAAAAGAACCCTCTTGTTCTGAGCGTTCTTCCTCTCCTTCCATATTACAAAAACCACCTAGTGGTATTAACCTTAATTGAAAAAGAGTTTCCTTACCTTGTTTTTTTAGA
The DNA here is from genome assembly GCA_905215615.1 of uncultured bacterium. Classification (GTDB taxonomy): domain Bacteria; phylum Bacillota; class Clostridia; order TANB77; family CAG-508; genus CAG-273. The sequence goes on from CAJMQM010000008.1 coordinate 3,946, forward strand.
ATAACAGGACCAAATCCTATAGCAAATTCGTTTACTTTTATTTTGCACAATTTTGCTACAATAAAGTGTCCACCTTCATGAATAAAAATAAGAAAACCTAATATAAATATTATTTTTATAATTGTAAGTAAAACTTCTAACAAAGCAGCCTCCTAACAAAAAAATTATATAACACTATTAAAGAATTTAAGCCATATATTAAAGCTTAAATTCTATGTTAAACCTTGAATAATAATTTAAGTTCCACCAATTTAAACGTTTAACTAAATAGCAAACTTTAAATTATATATATTAAATGTAATAAAATATATGCAAATGGTGCAATAAATATTAAGCTATCTATTCTATCTAGCATGCCACCGTGTCCTGGAATTAAGTGACTAAAGTCTTTTATTCCTACATATCTTTTTATGCTTGATGCAGCTAAGTCACCAATTTGCCCAATAATACTTAGCAATATTCCAATACCAGCTATTAATAAATAATTTATATTCATACCAAAGAAATTATTACAAATTGCAGCATATGCAATAATTAAAAGTGTAGCTCCTATTGTTCCACCAACACAGCCTTCAATAGTTTTATTTGGACTAATTTCTGTGAATTTATGTGTACCTAAATATTTTCCAACAAAATATGCAAATATATCTGTACCCCATCCTGCCAGTATTACAAACCAAAGTACTATTCTACCATTTGGTAAATTTTCTCTTATTATTGGTATAAACATTAAAAATATTGCTACATAGCATATTCCAAAAAAGGTAATGGCTACATCTACAACATTAACTTTTAAGTTAGTCATTATTACTATTAAAAATAAAACTAATACTGATACAGAAAGTACTGCTCCTATCGTTTTTAGTGCTATATCTATTGGAATAATATGTATAAATGCTATGGATGCAGCTGCTATATATCCTACAATTTTAACAGGATTTGCTTTTTCTTTAAAAGCACTATAAAATTCATGTAAGCTTAAAATCGCTATTACCGCTATCGCAATATCTACTAAGTACTTGTTACCCCAAATGAGGATTATAGCTACTAGAGGGAATAATATTAACCCGGTTATAATTCTTGTAAAATTGACTTTTTTCTTTGCTGTTTCCATAGTTTAAATTTCCTTTCGAGTTTTGTTATTTACTATAAAGCAATAATTGTTTAATGCTCTATAAAACTAAAGTTTTTTGCATTAAAATTACCAGTTATTTTGCACCAAATTTTCTGTTTCTTTTTTCAAATTCAGCTATAGCCTCATCTAAATCGTCATTATTGAAATCTGGCCAATATTTATCTGTAAATATAAATTCTGTATATGATAATTGCCAAGGCAAGAAATTGCTTATTCTTTTTTCTCCACCTGGTCTTATTAGTAAATCTGGGTCTGGCATACCTGCCGTATATATACTATTTGAAACTAAATCTTCGTTTATATCTTCTATATTTATTTCATTATTCTTTACTGCCTGTGCTATCTTTTTAACTGCTCTTGTAATTTCATCTCTTCCGCCATAATTAAAAGCAATATTAAGTTTTAACCCTGTATAGTTCTTTGTTTTGTTTTCTAATTTTAAAATTAGTTTTTGTATTCCCGCATCTAGTTTACTAATATCTCCAAGAACATTTATTTTTACATTATCTAAGTCATCACTATTTAACAAATCATCAAGGTACCATTGTAGTAAAAACATTAATGCCCCTACCTCTTCTTTTGTTCTTTTCCAATTTTCTGTAGAAAAAGCATAAACTGTTAAATATTTTATGCCTAATTTATTAGCATGTTTAGCAATTCTTTTTAGGTTTTCTGCTCCTTCTTTATGTCCTTGTTTAACCTCTAAGCCTTTTTCTCTTGCCCATCTTCTATTTCCATCCATTATTATTGCTATATGTACAGGCAAGTTTTCTTTGTTAAATTCCATTTTTACTCCTTTTTTATGCCAAATTTTATCTTGTAAAAACTATATTGACATTACTTCTTTTTCTTTATTTTCTAATATAACATCTATTTCTTCTACTTTTTTGTCAGTTAATTTTTGTATGTTTGTTTCTGCCATTTTTAGTTCGTCTTCTGTAATAACAGAATTCTTTTCTTCTTCTCTAGCATCATCTATTGCATCTCTTCTTATTGATCTAACAGCAACTTTTGCTTCCTCTGCCATTTTTCTTATATCTTTTACAATATCTTTTCTTCTTTCTTCATTTAATTCAGGAAATGCTAGTCTTATTACTTTTCCATCATTATTTGGATTAATTCCTATATCTGCTTTTAGAATTTCTTTTTCTATTTCTTTTAATAAATTTACATCCCATGGTTGTATTACTATTAATCTAGCTTCTGGAACAGATATTCCTGCAACTTGATTTATTGGAGTTGGTACTCCATAGTAGTCTACCATAATTTTGTTTAATATTGCAGGGTTAGCTCTTCCTGCTCTTATTTCTGATAAGTTTTCTTTAAAAACACTTATTGTTTTTTCCATTTTCTCTTCATATAATTTTATGTCCATAAAAATCCTCCTAAATTTAACTATTATTATTTTACCAGTTCAAAGAAAAAATTAATATAGTTTATTAATTTTTTCTTTTATTTTTTATTTATAATAATTTTTATATGCAAAAAATACTTTTATAAATATACTTAAATATCTATTTATAAACTTTTATCTTATTATTGTACCAATTGTTTCGCCTTTTACTACTTTTATTATATTTTCTGGTTCAGCTATGGCAAATACTACTAGTGGTATATTATTATCTTTACATAATGATGTTGCAGTAGAATCCATTACTTTTAAGTCTTTATTTAAAATGTCCATATAAGTAATTTCGTCATATTTAACTGCATCTGGGTTTGTTTTTGGGTCGTCTGAGTATACTGCATCTGCTGTTTTTCCAACTAAAATAACATCTGCATCTATTTCTGCTGCTCTAAGTGCTGCTGCTGTATCTGTTGTAAAATATGGGTTTCCTGTTCCACAACCAAATATAACTACTCTTCCTTTTTCTAAATGTTTTAAAGCTTTTCTTTTTATATAAGGTTCTGCTATTTCTCTCATTTCTATAGCTGTTTGAAGTCTTGTATATATTCCTTTTGATTCTAATGTGTCTTGAAGTGCTAGTCCGTTCATTGCTGTTGCAAGCATGCCCATATAGTCTGATGTTGTTCTTTCCATTTTGCTTCCATATTTTCCTCTCCAAAAGTTTCCTCCACCAACAACAATTCCTACTTGTACACCAAGTTTTACTAATTCTTTAATTTGATTACAAAGATTATCTAGTACATTTATATCAAGTCCTGTTTTTGCCTCTCCTGCTAAGGCTTCTCCACTTAATTTAAGTAGTACTCTTTTGTATTTTAAATCTGCCAAGTTAAACACTCTCCTTAATTAAAATTTTCTTTTTTATTCTATCATATTAAGTTTTAAAAAGCTAGTAAATTTACTTATTTTTTGTAATAAACAGAAAATAGCTTTAATACGGGATTTTATGGATTATAAATTTTGTGATTATATAAATTTTACAATACCTAAAATTTTTGTTTTTCAATAAATTTGTTATTTTAACATTTACATGTTGTAATAATTTATAAAAAATACACCTTTAAATGATTTTTAAATTTTGAACTGCAAAAGATTTTGAGTTTAATTCAATTTAAATTTCATTTTAGGTGTATTTTTTGTTTTATAGTTTAATATTTTCCATAGTTTTCTATAGACTTTTGCATCCTTGTTCTTTCTTCTCCATCTTTAATTAAATAAGTAGAATAACGATTCATACTTCCAATTATAAATTGCGATGGACAAGATATTAAATACATATCTTCTTGAGGTGCTGACAAAATTGGTAAAATTGCATGTGTTCTTGCTTTCATCATTGACCAAATACGGTATTCAATTTCGTTACTATATTCTCCAATTGCTGGTTGCTCATATAAAATACCTTTAAAGTGATCTACCATCCAATCGCTTGGGTCTTCATAACCATTTAAAACTTTAAATAAATATTCTAAGAAGTTTGTTAAATTCATACCTATTTTACTGTTTAAAGCACTTTCAAAGAAATTGTATGTATAGCGTATACCGCGATTTGTTTCTGACGCATTTAATAAACTTGATGTTAGGTAGTTTATATCTATGTCGTACATTTGGTCTCCAAAGAATAATAATAAATCGCTTATTACAATTCCATCTAGGTCTATGCAATACCATTTATCATAATAATTATATGCATATAAAAACTCTTTTAATTTTATTTCGTTTTTTAAGTCTTTTTCTATTTTAGTCTGCAATACATTACTGTTTGTATTAGAGTAACATGTGTAGGTCATAATGTATTTTGTTATAACTTCATCAATTTTTGCTTTTACTGTTTCGTTATAGTAATCTACATATAATCTGCTTTCTGTTTCTGATGTTAGCTCTGCTATTTCAGTTTCATAGTCATAAGATTTTGCTAAATCTATTAATTCTTGTTTTAATGTTGCATCTACATTTGCTATATATTTATTATATTGGTACCCAATATTTAATTCCGCTATTGTATAGCTTGCATACTTGATACTGCTTGTACGTTTGTTGTTAACACAAACAAAAATACAAAAAATAAAATAATACTAGTAATATTTCTTAGCCTTTTCATAATACTCTCCCATTTTTACAGATTTTAAATAATTAAAATAATACTTTCACATTACATTTTTATAGTTAATTTGTACTATAATTTTACAAAATTTGCATAATTTTTTGTAAATTATTTTTTTAAATTGCTTTATATCTTCTACGTTTATAACTTTATAATTATACTACAAATTCACGCTTTTTACAATCATATTTGCCTATTTTCTTATCTAGTTTTTAAAACTATTTTGCTTTTGCAATTCACCTTATTTTTTTACTTTTTGTCTATTTTAGAGAATTTTATACATAGTAAAAAAATGTCGTAATATTTTAATATATTATTGTAAATAATAATTAAGAAAAATTATAAGAAAGGATTATGTTATGAACCAAATATTATGTAATTTTCAAAATAATAACAAAAATAAGAAACATGACAATAACAAAAGAAATATAAAAAATATAAATAGTTATGGCAATAATATTAATAACAATATAAATAATATAAATAAAATAAATGATAACAAGAATTATAACAGTAATACTGAAATTAAAGAAAATTACATCAATAAAACTAATAAAATAAATTCTAAAATACTTAATAAATATAAAGTACAGCTTTTTGGTTCTATTGCTATATTTGTAATAGCTATGTTATTTTTAATTAACAACATTATTTCTTATAGTCAAAAAGAAAACTTATCTAAAAATCTTTTAAGCTCTATAAATGTTACTAGATTATATTCTAACGAGCAAGATTATACAGGTACCGAGATTTTAGAACAAGAAAATACTTATGAAGAAGACCCTTTTGTTATTGGAATTCTTCAAATTGAAAAAATAAATGTAAACTACCCCATTTTGTCTTCTACATCAAGAGAATTATTAAAAGTTTCTCTTTGCAGATGTGCTGGTCCAATGCCAAACGAAATAGGAAACCTATGTATTGCTGGTCATAACTTAGTAGATTATAAGTTATTCAGTAGATTAAATGAAATAAATCTAAGAGACATTGTAAAAATATATGATTTAGACGGAAACATGTGTGAATATGAAATTTATAAAAAATACGAAGTTGTACCTACAGATTTATCTTGTTTAGAGCAAAACACTAATGGCAATAAAATAATAACTCTTTTAACTTGTAATAATGTAAATGGTAAACGTTTAATTGTTGTAGGAAAACAAATATAATTATTTAATAAATAATAAAAAGTAAAAGCACAAAACACAAACAGCAAAATAAAATTTAAAAGTATTGAAATATATTATAAATTTAAAATGCAAAAAGAATTATGTTCTATTTTAACATAATTCTTTTTATATTTATATAATTCATTTTTTATTTTTCATTATATTTTCTAATTTTCGCATATGCAAATACTGCTGAAGCAACACATAATACTATAAAGAACATTATTGTAATATCTTCTGTTAAACCTGTTTGTGGAAGTCTTTCTGTATTATTTGTAACATTGTTTCCAGTTGTGTTGTTTGTTGTATTATTTGTACTTGTATTAGTGCTTCCAGTTGTATTATTTGATGTTAGTGTTGGAAGCTCTGTATTTCCTGTTGTACTTGTGGTATTTGTTGTATTAGTTTGAGATGCATTATTAAGTGCATTTGCTATATCTAATTGTGTTGCACTTACTACGCTTTGTAGAACAAATAAACTAAGTACTACAATTAACATAATTAACATAATTTTTTTCATTTTCTTCATAATTTACCTTCTCCTTCTTCTTTCGATATTTCTTTACCTATATTATTAATTATTTTCATAAATTTATGCACAAAAGCAATGAAAATAATTCCCTTACTCTTAATATTTTATAATTAAATAACTATATAGTCAAGTATTTTTTGTCATTTTTTTATTTTTTTTGCAATTTTTTAACTATTACCTTAAATATTAAATCTAAATAAAACAATATCTCCGTCTTGCATTATATATTCTTTGCCTTCCATCCTAACTAAGCCTTTTTCTTTTGCAATATTCATTGAACCACATTTTATTAGGTCATTATAAGAAACTACTTCTGCTTTAATAAAGCCTCTTTCTATATCAGAGTGAATTTTACCTGCTGCTTGTGGTGCTTTTGTTCCTTTTTTTATAGTCCATGCTCTTACTTCTGGTTCGCCTGCTGTAAGAAAAGACATTAACCCTAATAAGTCGTAGCTTTTCTTTACAACTTTATTTAGTCCAGACTCTTCCAATCCTAAGGCATCTAGCATTTCTTTTTCATCATTTTCGTCTAAACTTGAAAGTTCTTCTTCTATTTTAACACATAATGGCACAACTTCTGCATTTTCATTTTTTGCATAATCAATAACTTGTTTTACATATTTATCGTTTTCTGCATCTGAAAGTTGTTCCTCAGACACATTAGCAATATACAAAATTGGCTTAATTGTTAATAAAAATGCATCTTTTACAATTTCTTTTTCATCTTCATTTAAACTTAGTGTTCTAACAGATAATCCATTTTCAAGTGTTTGTTTTACTTTTTCAAATACATCTAATTCTTCTTGATATTTTTTATCTGCTTTTATTTTTTTCTTTACATTATCTATTCTTTTATTAACAGTTTCTAAATCTGCGAATATAAGCTCTAGGTTAATAGTTTCTATATCTCTAATTGGATTTATACTTCCATCTACATGTATTACATTACTATCTTCAAAACATCTAACAACTTCTACTATACTGTCTACTTCTCTTATATGAGATAAAAACTTATTTCCCAGTCCTTCTCCCTTGCTTGCACCTTTTACTAAACCTGCAATGTCCACAAACTCAATGACTGCATGTGTTACCTTTTGTGGGTTATACATTTCTGCTAGTTTATCTAATCTCTCATCTGGCACTGGTACTACCCCAATATTAGGCTCTATTGTACAAAATGGATAATTTGCACACTCAGCCCCTGCTTTTGTAATGGCATTAAATAATGTGCTTTTTCCTACATTTGGAAGTCCAACTATTCCCATTTTCATAGTATTTTCCTCTTTTCTTCTAATAATCATTTATAATATTCTCTTGACATTTTCCAATATCAAATAAATTTTTTATCATGTTCTTGTAATCGGTATTCTACATTTTTTGAACTGGTCGCAAATTGCGACCAGTTATTTTCCTGACCAAAATTCAAAATTTTAGTTTGTCTTTTTAAACTTTTAACTTCTTCCTCTGTTAGTTGAAAACAAAACTTTTCTAGAAACTTATCAACATTTTTTTACTGCTTTATTCACATTTTTAATCTCATAATGATATAACATTACTACAATGGAGCTTCCAGCCAGAATCGAACTGGCGACCCCAGCCTTACCATGGCTGTGCTCTACCTACTGAGCTATAGAAGCATTTATGCATTTTATATGGAGATAACATATTATCTCCATATATGAATTTATATAATTTATTCTTCTTTTAATGTTAAATCTTTTATTGCTTTTTTCCTTATTCTTTGAATAGCATTATCTACTGATTTAACTGGTGCATCTAACTTTTCTGCTATCTGCACATAGCTTTCGCCTTGTACGTACCTATTTAGCACCTTTTTCTCAAACTTGCTTAAAGATTTATCTATTGCTGTTTCCACACTTTTATAATATTCTTTTTTGGTAAGGGTATCAAGAGGGTCTTCTATTGTATCATTGTTAAATATTTCTATAACAGTTGTATCATTGTCATCTTCGTCTGTATCATATGCGTTCATATTTAAAGACAAATAAGAGTTAAGTGGCATATGTTTTTGTCTATTAGAAGTTTTTATAGCAGTTATTAATTGCCTATCTATACATAAATTTGCAAAAGATTTAAAACTATTATTTTGGTCTGGACTATAACATTTAATTGCTTTAAACAAGCCTATTAATCCTTCTTGGATTATATCGTCTTTTTCTGCTCCAGCAATATAATATTTACTTACCTTAATGTTAACAAGATTTCTATACCTGTTTATAAGGTAATTTGTAGCTAATTTATCACCAGACCTAATTATTTCTACTAGTTCTTCATCTGTCTTTTTACTATAGTCTATATCCGACGAATAAAATATTTTTGTATTGTCCATATAATAGTGCTACCTCCTGAAGTTTTACTATCTCATTATAGCCCATTATTTCGGCTAATGTCAATAGTAGTAATTGATATTTTGCTTAAATTATGTTATAAATTTATATGTTAGTATTTTTGAAAGGAACATAATTATGGCTTTTGATGGTTTAGTAATAAAAGGAATTATTAGTGAATTAAATAACTCTATTTTAAATAGTCGTGTAGAAAAAGTTTATCAACCAAATCAAGATGAGTTATTGTTTAAATTATATGGAACAGGCGGAAAATTCAACTTAAGAATTGTTACTTCTTCTGATAATTATAGAATACATTTAACAAATTCTATAAAAAGTAACCCTTCTACTGCTCCTAATTTTTGTATGGTTCTAAGAAAATATCTTTCAAGTGCCCGTATACGTGCAATATACACAAATGGTTTAGAAAGAACAGTTTTTATTAATTTTGACACTATGACAGAAGAAAAACAATTAACCCAATACACTCTTGTTATTGAGCTAATGGGTAAATATAGTAATGTTATATTAATAAATTCTAATAACATAATTGTAAATTCTTTAAAACATTTTAGGCAAGGTGACACTTCTGAAAGAAATATTCTTCCAGGTTACAAATATGAAGAAATAAAATCTGATAAGTGTGATATAACACAAAATTCATCTCCAGATGAGTTTATAAATAAAATAAAAGAAAACTATAATATAAGTGAAAATAATGTATACAATTCTAGTTTAATAAATATTTTTTCTAACGAAATAATTGGTGTTAGCAAATTATTTGTTAAATATTCTCTTAATAAATTAGGGTTTGAGGACAAAGTTTCAAATACCACATTAACAAAAATGTATGAATATATCTATAATTTATATAAAAACATAGACAAGTTGGTTTGTATAGATTACGAGAAAGACTATACAACTGAGTTATTACAAGAAAAAGAAAATACACTTCAAATAAATAATTTTGTAGATAATTTTTATGGTAAAAAAGAAGAAAGTCAAGAGTTTATTTTATACAGAAATAGCTTACTAAAACTAATTCTAAATAAAGTAAAAAAACTTACAAATAAGTTAACAAGCGTTAATAAGAAAATTGCTGAGTGTAATAATATGGACACTTACAAATTATATGGAGAATTAATAGTAAACAACATGTATAAAATTAATGATTCGCATTTAGATAATATAACATTAAACAATTATTACACAGGAGAAGATATAAATATTCCATTAGACAAAAGTCTTTCTCCATATAATAATGCTCAAAAATACTTTAAAAAATATAATAAATTAAAAAACGCTCTATCTATTGTAAAAGACCAAGAAATTGAAATTCAAGAGCAAATTTCATATTTAGAAAGTATAGTATATGAATTAGAAGAAGCAAATACAATAGAAGAAATAACCGAAGTTTACGATGAAATTTCAAATAATGTGCTAATAAAAAATATTAGCCCTCAAAAGCAAAACAAAGTAAATGTAAAAATGAAAAAGCCTAATAATAGGCTATATAAATATGATAAAGAGCAATTTATTCGCTTTAAAATTGACGAATTTGATGTATTTGTTGGAAAAAACAATGTTCAAAATGACTATTTAACATTAAAATTTGCAAATGATGATGATTTATGGTTTCATACAAAAGATATTCATGGTAGCCATGTAATATTAAGAATTAATGGAAAAGCACCTTCTCAAGAAGTAATTAATAAAGTGGCTTCTATAACAGCTAAGTACAGTAAAGCAAAATTTTCTTCAAATGTACCAGTTGATTATACATGCGTAAAATATGTTAAAAAGCCAAATAAAGCAAAACCTGGCATGGTTATATATACCCATGAACAAACTGTAAATGTACAGCCAGAAAAATAAATTTTTGAAAATATCTGATTTTTTTACCAAATAACATAAATGGAGTGACTGTTCCATATTATAGGACCAGTCACTCCATTTGTTAGTTGTAGAAAGCTACGATGTTAAAAGATTTCGCCGGAAACCCAGTCTTCTCGGACATCGCGTTAGCGATCTTCTCGCGGTCTTCCTTTTTGAGGACACCGCCAAGGTAGAGATACCATCCGTTCAAGTTGGGGCGCACCTCTTCAATCGAGGTTCCTCTGTAGTGCAGCTCACGCAGCACTTTGTTCAGTGTTTTGCTGATGCCATCGTTGTCGCTCTTGAAAGCGTTATACCCAGCCGCTTCGGCTGACCGCTCCATTGCCTCGATGGTGTTCTCGGACATTGCAAAAGTCATCTTTTTAACTCCTTCCACAAATTTATATAGCCGATTTCTCGGACTTTACTTATTATACCACTTTTTTTCAAAAAAGTCAAAACGATAGAAATATATTCTATCGTTTTGATGAAAAGTATTATCAATAAACCCATATTTATAAATACAATTAATAAGCTTCTCTATATAAATTAATAAAGTCTTCTTTTGTAACTTCTCTTGGATTTCCTGGTTTACATGGGTCTTCCATAGCTTTATCTGCAAGCATTGCAAAGTCTGCTTCTTTTGCACCTGTATCTTTTACAGTTTGGGTAATTCCTACTTCTTCTGATAAATCTTTTATTTTTTCACATAAAGTTTTAATTACTTCTTCTTTAGTAAAGTCTTTTGCATTTATGTCAAATCCTTCAATTAAAATTTGTCTAAACTCTTCATAACTTACTTCGCCATTAAACTTCATTACTGTTGGAAGAAGAATTGCATTAGCAAGCCCATGTGGTGTATCGTAAACAGCTCCTAGTTGATGTGCCATAGAGTGTACAATTCCAAGTCCCACATTAGAAAATCCCATACCTGCAATGTATTGTCCTAATCCAACTTGATTTATTGCTTCTTGGTCTTTTTCATTAACAGCTTTAGCCAAATTATGGTAAATTAATTGTATAGCTTTCATAGAAAACATTTGTGACATTGTGTTTCTACTTTTTGTTATATATCCTTCTATAGCATGTGTTAAAGCATCCATACCAGTAGAAGCAGCTATTGATTTTGGCATAGATGCCATTAATTCTGTATCTACTATTGCAATTATTGGAATATCATGTTCATCAACACAAACCATTTTTATTTCTCTTTCTGGGTCTGTTATAACATAATTAATTGTAACTTCTGCAGCTGTTCCTGCTGTTGTTGGAAGTGCTATAATAGGTAATCCTTTGTTTTTTGTATTTGATGCTCCATTTAAAGAAACAATGTCTGATCTATCTGGATTTGTCATAACTATAGAAATACCTTTTGCTGTATCTATGCTAGAACCTCCTCCTACTGCTACAATTAAGTCTGCACCAATTTCCTTGCACATTGCAATACCTTTATTAACATTGTCTATTGGTGGGTTTGGAAGTACCTCATGAAATACTCCATATTCAATATTATTTTCATCAAGTAAATCTGTTATTTTCTTTGAAACTCCAACTTCATATAAAGATTTATCTGTAACTACTAAAACTTTTTTAAAGCCTCTTTTCTTTATTTCTTCTGGAAGTACACTTCTTGCACCCTCTCCAAAATATGATGTTTCGTTTAAAACAAATTTTGTTACATCCATTGTAAATTCCTCCTATTTTAAATATTAATTCTACATAAAATATACAAGCTATAAGCTGTTATAAACTCAAGCAATATTTTGCAAAAATTTATTACAGCTTACTGTATAGTTATGGCAATTTTTTATATGCTGTATGTTATAGCAATATTTTTGCTATAACATACAAATTGTTTCCATAAATTTATAAAATATTCTTTAATATAATTGTTTTTGTTCTAGACATTTCTTGTAATGTAGAAAGAACTCCTTCATTGCCTATTCCGCTGTGTTTCCAACCTCCAAATGGCATTTCAAATGAACGATAGAAACTTGCTCCATTTACAATTGCTCCTCCACACTCTAGCTTATTTGCTAGTCTTAATGCTCTTCCAAAGTCTTTAGAAAATACACAACCACATAATCCATATGAAGATTGATTTGCAATTTCAAGTGCTTCTTCTTCTGTATCAAATCCAATTACAGGAATAACTGGTCCAAATATTTCCATGTCTTTTGCTACTTCCATATCTTTAGTTACATTATCTAGTATAGTTGGTGTGTAGTAAGCATCTTCCCTTTTTCCACCACATACTAGTGTAGCACCTTCAGCAATTGTTTTATTAACTTGTTCTTCTATTCTTTTAGCAGCATTTATATTTATCATAGGTCCCATATCTGTTTCCATTGATGAAGGGTCACCAATTTTTAACTTGCTTATAACATCTTTCATTTTTTCAATAAATTCTGCTTTTCTAGAATTGTGTATTATAAATCTTTTACTTGCACAGCAAACTTGTCCACCATTATATAGTCTGCCCCAAATTGTTTCTTTAATAGCTAAATCCATATCTCCATCTTCTAAGAATATAAAAGCATCATTTCCACCTAATTCTAGTGTAACATGTGTTAAATTTTTAGATGCTGTTCCCATAGTTTGAATTCCTGCTGCTGTTCCACCTGTTAGAGATACTAAGCTTACACCAGGATGTCCTGCTAAAGCTTGACCAACTATTGGTCCATCTCCTGTTAGCACTTGTATACAACCTGCTGGCACTCCAGCTTCTACCATTAATTTTACATACTCAATTAATGTTAATGGATTATAGTTTGATGGTTTTATAATTATACTATTTCCCATTAATAATGCTGGTGGAACTTTTTGGCAGAATAAGTCACTTGGGAAATTAAATGGAATTATTGCAACAATTACACCTAAAGGTTCTCTTTGTGTAATTTGCATTGTTTTTTCTTGTCCTGCTTCTGTTCCTGCTGGTATGCTTTCATCATATAAATGTTTTGCTCTTTCAGAAAAAGCATATATTGCTATTTTAACATTAGCAAGCTCATTATGTGCTTCTTTTATAGGTTTACCTGTTTCTTCTGAAAGCAATTTTGCAAGTCTTTCTTCATTTTCTTCTACTAAAGTAGAAAATTTATATAAAATGCTTGCTCTTTCATGAATTGGTTTTTCAGCCCATTTCTTTTGCTCAATTTTAGCAACATTAACTGCCTCATCAACATCTTCTAATGTTACATTAGGTACTGTATCTATAAGTTCGCTTGTTGCAGGATTTACTACTTCTATTTTTGCTCCATTTGAAGCCTCTTTCCACTCATAGCCAATTAAATTTTTCATACCAATTCCTCCTTTTAAATTATTATTTTTACTGGACATTTCTGTCAAGTCTGACCCCAGACTTTTGTTTAAATTTAGAAATCCAGTTTCAGACTCGGCTCTTCATTTTCCTATTCCAGTAAATGATAGCATTAATCCTCCACATGTATTTGCTCCATGTTCTGTAGAACCATATTCTCCAAATGTAAATATAGTCATAAATGGTACACCTTTTGTTTCTTTCTTCAATTGTTTAACAACTTCATCAATTCTGTCGCCTATTCCTAGTTTTCTTCCTCCACAATGTACTAATAAATAAGCTCCTACTTCTCCATCTAGTTCTTTGTTTACTTCTTTTACAGCTTTTCCTGTAGATTCTATTAATTCATCTACTGTAGCTTCCATTTGAATAACAGCTGTATTTACTGCTAAGTGGTTTCCTACATTAATAGAATAATCTTTATTTCCTCCCATCGGATGACGAATTGCAATTAAATCTCCTAATCTATCTTTAACTCCAAGTGGTGCTAAAATAGATTCAGCAAGTAAGTTTCCACCCATTAATTTTTTTACATCTTTTCCTGTCCAACTTGCATATTTCTTAAGTGCTGGCTCTCCATCAATTTCTTGTAAAACTCTTTTTCCATCTAGTTTTGTAACAATACCAGATTTTGTTGTTTCATGGTATGCACCTGTATACACATTTGACATTGGTTTATCTGTGTAGAAAAATGCTACTGCAACTCCCTCACTAAATACTCCTTCGTTAGTAAAGATTTTCCAATCTCCTGAAACAGTGTTATCTGCTGCACTACCTCCAAAAAATGGTACTCTACCTATAACATCTTCTATACCTTTTAAGCAATCCTCCTCTTCTGCTGGGTTTGCTACCATATAGAAATATGCTGGTGCACAATTTTTTCCAGCCTTTTTCATAGCCTCTAAAGCTACTTTCTTACCTGTTTCTCTTGCAGATTTAACCTTTTTAGAACCTGCAACACCTACAACAGTATCTGGATCTCCTATTGCTAAAGTTCCAACAAAACCATTTTCTGAAGAAATATAACCATCTGGTACTATAATTCCTCCACTTGATGTACAACCAATTATTGGTGCTGTTCCAAACTCAGAAATAGCGCCTTCTAATACCTTTTCTACATCATTATCAGATGAGGTATATAAAAGCGCTACCTTTGTCTCCACTAAATCTACTACAGCTTTTGCTGCTGCATCCTTTCCTGCTTTAAAATTATCTGCTTCTGTACTCCAACCTATGTTTGCTTTTAACATAATAAAATCCTCCTTTGTAAAAATTATATATATTATCAATTTTTAAATAATAAAATCGAAATATTATACATAAATTTATTATATATCATATTTCGATTTTTTTGTATAGTTTATTTGTAAATTTTTTGTGTATTTTTTTATTTTATAAAACTTAAATTCTTATATTCAATAGTTACTATTTTTAATACATACTTTTATTTTCTTACAACATTATAATTTTATTAATCATTAGGTAATCCTGTTTTATACTCTATCTCTTCCAAATATGGAAACATTTCTTTTACTCTTTTAAAAGTTAGCATACTATGCCTTGGCTGAGGATTTTTCTCATGTTCTGTAAGTAATTTTTGTGTATAGCAGTTTTCTGCTGTTTTGTATAATAAATATCTATTTCTTACATATGTGTAATAAATTTGATAACCATTATCTAAATTATCACAAAATGTATCAAATGTATATTTTCCATCCATTGTTTATTTTCTCCTTGTAAAATAATATTTTTTGCATTAACCAAATTATAATTATATTAGAAATAAATAATTTTTAATATTGTACAAATACCTAATAAATAATTACTCATTTATTGCTTCAAAATCTATTCTTCTAGTTTGCTTATCTGCCGTAATTACTCGTATTTTTAATTTGTCTCCTATACGATACATTTTCTTTGTTTTTTCTCCAAGCAATGTTTTATTATCTTCATCATATATAAAATATTCGTCACCCAAATTTTCAAATCTAATTAGCCCTTCTACTGTGTTCTCAAGTTCTACAAATACACCAAATGAAGTTATACTAGAAATTATACCATTATATTCTTCTCCAATTTTATTTTGCATATACTCTGCCTTCTTTATATCTTCTGCATCTCTTTCTACTTTTTGGGCAATTTTCTCGCACTCAGATGACTGTTTTGCATATTTATCTGCTTGTCCCATATATTTTTCATAAGATTTTTCAGGTAATTTGTTATTTGCACTTTTAGCTATCTTATTTTCTTTTGCCTTATCATTTTTTAAAGAAATATCATCAGCTTCTATTTCAATTTTATTTCCATAACTTTTTAAGTACTCTGAAATTACTCTATGTATAAATAAGTCTGGGTATCTTCTTATTGGAGATGTAAAATGACAATAACATTTGCTTGCAATTCCAAAATGTCCTTTGTTTTCCGCTTCATAATCTGCAACTTTTAGTGTTCTTAATATAAGTGTAGATATTACCTTTTCTTCTGGCTTTCCATGTATTTGTTTTAAAACCTCTTCAAATGCCTTAGGTTCTACAGTATCTTTGTTTGTTTTTATTTTATAGCCTAGGTTAAACAAAAATTTATTTAGCTCTTTTACTTTGTCCATATCTGGAACTTCGTGTACCCTATAAATAAATGGTGCTTTTAATTTATTAAATGTCTCTGCAACAACTTCATTTGCTGTAAGCATAAATTGTTCTATTATTTCATTTGCAAATGATGTATCATATTTTTTTACATCTATTGCTATACCATTTTCATCTAATATAATTTTGCTTTCTGGAATATCTAAACTTAAGTACCCATTTTTTTCT
The DNA here is from genome assembly GCA_905215615.1 of uncultured bacterium. Lineage (GTDB taxonomy): Bacteria > Bacillota > Clostridia > TANB77 > CAG-508 > CAG-273. The sequence goes on from CAJMQM010000008.1 coordinate 20,646, forward strand.
CTTCTTGTTTTTAAAATTTTTGCAAGCTCTTCCATCCTTTTAAAATGCGGAATATATTTTTTATATTTTCTTAGTACTTCTTTTTCATATTCCATTTTCTGTTTTTCTATTTTAGTACTCTCTGTCTCTGTTAATTTCTTGTTTATTTTGCCATTTAATTCTTCACTTTCCTTTTGGCTAATATCTAGTTCGTTAATTGTGCTTTCTATAAATTCATTATTTTTCTTCTTTTTATTGCTATTTTCTATAATAATTTTTACATTATTATAGGTCATCCTCTCGTTTACATTTATTACAGATTTAGCAATTTTAGCTTTTACAACATTACCCTCTTTGTTTATTTCCATAATTGCAGAAATAGCAAATCTATCTTGCCCTGCATTTAAGCTACATATTCCATTAGAAAGCTCTTTTGGAAGCATTGGTATTACTCTATCTAGCATATATATGCTTGTACCTCTTGTAATTGCTTCTTTATCTAATTTAGAACCTTCTTTTACATAGTAACTAACATCTGCAATATGTACACCTAATTCATAATTACCATTTTTAAGTTTTTTAACACTTACTGCATCGTCTAAATCTTTTGAGTCATCTCCATCTATTGTAAACATCTCTTCATTACGTAAATCCAGCCTATTAGGAATATCTTTTTTAGAAACTTCTTGTCTTATTGCTTTTGCTTCTTCTAAAACAGGTATAGGAAACTCATATGGTAAATTATATTCCTTAACAAGGCATAGCATGTCTACACCTGCTTGGTCTATATTGCCTATTACCTCTATTATTTTTCCCTCGGCATTTTTATTTTTCTCTGGGTATTTAGTTATTTTTACTAGAACCTTTTGGTTGTTTTTTGCTTTATTTTTATTCTTTTTAGATATAAAAATATCTGTGCCAAAACTTGCATCATCTGGCACTACAAAACCAAAATTTTTACTGTTTTGGTATGTACCAACAACAGTATTTTTTTTATGTTCTATTATTTTAATAATTTTAGCTTCATCTTGTAAATTTGCACTATTACTTTTTTCTATAACTTTTATTAATACTGTGTCTCCATCTAGTGCATCTTTCATATGTTTTTCTGTTATATGAAATTCATTTTCTATTCCTTCTACTTTTACAAAACCAAAGCCTTTAGAGTTTCTTCTAAGAATCCCTTCAAATATCTTTTCTTTACTTTTTTTCATAAATTACACCTTACTATAAAACTTGCTGTAGATTTAATTATTACTTGCGTACGTAGCAGTACATTTATTTATAATAGCATAAAAGCGACAGATAAACCGTCGCTTGCATGTTTACATCATATATAAAATTCCTAAAACAATTGCTAAAACTGCAAATGCAATGCCTAGAATAATAGTCCATCTCTTCATTTTTCCTTCTCTAGTTCTACCTTTATTTTGTTCATAAAAGTTATTAGTACTAGAGCCTGTTATTGTTCCAGAAGCTCCTTGACTGTCTTTTGCCTGTATTGTAGCCAATATAATTAAAGCGACACAAACTACTACATATAACCCTAAAACAACATATTTTACTATTTCCATATTTACACTCTCCTACTTATGTTTCTCATATCTTAAAACGAAATATATTGTACCATATAAGTTAGAAAAATGCAAATACTTTTTTTATATATTATCTATCTTCCGCATCCACATCCATAATTTGTGAATAATAATAAGAATATTATTATAAAAAATAGTAATGTACTATCATTATTACAACCTCCAAATAGGTTATTAAATAATCCTCCTTGGTTACAACTGTTACAGCAACCACAGTCTCTTACTTCATCTTGCATAAACTTTCCCTCCTATTCATACTTAAAACAAAGATATTTTTCTTTATTTTTTCTTATATAATATTAGTATGCAAAAACCATAATTTGTGTTACAATAATATTGTTGAATATGGTTTATAGATTACCAATAAAAAATCTAAATATTTTTAAGAGGTTTAAAATTTTAATGAATAAAATTGAATTATTAGCACCTGTTGGAGACTTTGATTGTCTTAAGGCTGCTGTACAAAATGGTGCAGATAGTGTATATTTTGGTGCAAACATGTTTAATGCTAGGGCTTCTGCTAAAAATTTTGACATAGACAAACTAAAAGAAGCAATAGAATATTGTAATATTAGAGGTGTAAAGCCACATTTAACACTAAACATTTTAATAAAAAATAATGAATTTAAAGATGCTGTTTTTCTTGCCAAAAAAGCATATGAATTTGGCATAGATTCAATAATAGTGCAAGATTTTGGTTTGGCACAATTTTTAATAAAACATTTTCC
>CAJMQM010000009.1 GCA_905215615.1 uncultured bacterium
TGTATTTACTTTCTCTTCTGTCATAATAAATTCCTTATATAATAAATTTTTAAACTTTATTATATTTACCTTTCTCCATTAATTATTTTATTCTTAAGAATTTTGGTTTAATGGTAACCATTATTTTATGTTTTAATAAATTTCATATATAAAGTATCACTTAGAGTTAGCTCCAAGTCAATAATTTTTTTAAACTTTTTATAAAAAAATTCCTTATGATATTTTTTTATTATCATAAGGATGTTTTATATAATTATAAAATTATGTAATTAAGCCTTTATTTTGCTTTTTATACATCTTGTATGTATGCTATTACTATTTTTTGTTATCTTTTATTTTCTCAATTTCTTCTTTAGTTAGTCCTGTTAATTTCATTATCATATCAGTTGGCAAATTTTCCTCTAACATCTTTTTTGCTATCTCTATTTTGCTTTTTTTCTCTCCTTCTGCCAAACCATCATCTCTTGCATCTTTTTCTCTTTGTATTGCATCCATCCTTGCTATTTTTGCTTTTAGTAGTTGTCTTCTTAGTATTTCGTCTTGACTTATTCTTTCTAGTTCGTTTTTTGCTTCTTTTATATCTTCATTTTCTTTCATTATTTTCCCTACCTCCGCATCTTCTGGATTCTCCAAAAACATCATCCATTGTAACATGCCATCTTCTTTATTACTTTTGTACTCTTTTACTGCTTTTGGTAGCTCTATAATATATAATTCAAAATAGTCTGTCAACTTGATTTTATAGTATTTTTCCTCCGTTATTCTCCATTTTGTGCACGATTTCTCTATTTCTCTAAATTGTTCTATATTCCCTTTTGCAACAATTTTCGTTCTCGTTTTTTCGACAAAAACTGCATTTTAGTTATATTATAAAAAAATAATATTTCCGTTATTGTGGAATTTAATATAATAACTGTGTTCATTATTATATAATTGCTTATTTCCAATATTTGTGTTATAATAATACTAGCATTGCTTTTATTTGAAGCATCTGCTTAGCGTTTTGGTCTAATGACCACTATGCATTTCCATATTGGAGGTTGAGCTCTTAGCTCCTTTCAGTATGTTTCTATATGACTTTTATATATAGAGGAGGGATTAACTTTTTAAAGCATGCACCACAACAGCACATTGACAAAAACCCAAAACATCTAGTGTAACAACACAAGGAGGAATATTCTATGAAAAGCAACTTCAAGCACATCGTGTCCACCCTTTTGGCGGTGATCATGGTCACGGTTATGCTCCCCACGGTGGCTTTTGCTGCCAGCGGTAGCATGAAGGTCTATGTGAACAACGAGTACACCGGCGTTAACAACGCCTACCTCGACCGGCATGATGACGTTTACGTCGAAAGCTGGGACGACCTTCGCAAGATTTTCCCGGACGAGCTCGAGGACGTGCTCAGTGCTCAACCTGATGACGAAGTCCTTTTGGAGGACTGGGCTGACGAGTTCGGTTACTCGATGTCCGTGAAGAACAACAAGGTCTATCTTTACAGTGATGGCAAAGATAGCAACAGAGACCCTCATCTGGGCAATGGCAATGATGAGTCGTACACTTCCACTATTCGGATTTTCCGAAACGGCATGTACGTCTCCAATGCAGCCTATGTGAACACCAGCTCCAACGAGAACGTGTACGTGAACTACCCTCAGGACCAGAACCTGAAGACCATCTTCGGTAGCACTCCTAAGGTTATGTATACGTACCAGACGCTCAAGCAGTATGCTACTGCAATGGGTTACAAGTACTATCGCGATGGAAACGATGTTTTCATTAACAACGATGGGAAAACGCCTGTTGTCATCCGTGTAGATGGCGCCAAGGTAAATTACCCTGACCAGCAGCCTATCGTCGTTGACCCTGGCTATACAATGATTCCCATTTATGCTCTCGGTGAGCAGCTTGGGTATACTGTTACCTGGGTCGGAGGCAAAAACCAGCAGGTTGACATCGTCAATGGTCGCCACACTATTAACCTTTATATTGGATCCAAATGGATGAAATATGACGGTCAGTGGCGCGAGATGGCAGTCGCCCCCATCGTTGTGGGTGACCGCACCCTTGTTCCTGCCAGATTTGTTGTAGAGGCCTTTGGTCTCAACATCTGGTATGACAGCTCGGCTATCGCTTATGGTGGATCCGGCGTGGTTCACATCTACGAGTGATTAGCAAGTGTGGTGCATGCTATAAGTGTAAAGCCCCCGCAGAAATGCGGGGGCTTCCTCTTTGCTTGCAACTATACCATATTCTTTAAGCAATCTACTAAATAATCAATATCTTCTTTTGTGTTTTCCATACCAAACGTTGTTCTTAGCGTTCCATTTGATAAATTTTCTGGCACTCCCATTGCAGAAAGCACATGTGAAGGAAGAAGTGAACCTGTTGCACATGCTGAACCTGCTGATGCACATATACCATGTAAATCTAGTGTAAATAACATTTTTTCTCCACTTAATCCCTCAAAAGAAAAGTTTGCATTGCCTGGTAATCTTTTTACTCTATCTCCATTTAATTTTGCATGTGGTATTTCTTTTTCAACACGAGAAATATAATAATCTCTTAAATTTTTTAAATATTCACAATGTGTATCAAAATCTTGGTAAGCCACTTCTATTGCTTTTCCTAATCCCACAATTTCTGCAACATTTTCTGTTCCAGCTCTTTTATCTCTTTCTTGATGTCCTCCATCTTGTATTCTTTGGAAGTTTACCCCTTCTTTTACATATAATGCACCTATGCCCTTTGGTCCATAAAACTTATGTGCAGACATTGAAAGTGCATCTATTCCCATTTTTCTTACATCAATTCTAACATTTCCTATTGCCTGCACTGCATCTGTATGAAATAATACATTGTGCCTATGAGCAATTTTTGCAATTTCTTCTATTGGTTCTATTGTTCCAACCTCATTATTAGCAAACATTATAGTAATTAAAATTGTGTCCTCTCTTATAGCATTTTCTAATTCATTTAAGCTAATAAAACCATTTTCGTCTACATCTAAATAGGTAACCTCAAACCCCTGCTCTTCTAGTCTAGAACATGAACTTAAAACTGCATTATGCTCTATTTTGCTTGTAATTATATGTCTGCCTTTTTCTTTGTTTGCATATGCAATTCCCTTAATTGCCAAGTTGTCGCTCTCACTTCCACATGATGTAAAATATATTTCTTTTGGAGAAGCACCTATTGTATGAGCAACTTTGGCTCTTGCCTCGTTTATTGCTTTTTTAGAAACTCTTGCAATTTCATACATCGAAGATGCATTTCCATAATTCTTACTAAAATATGGTATCATTTCACGCAATACCTCTGGTGAAACTGCTGTTGTAGCTGCATGGTCAAAATATCTAATATTCATAAAAATTCCTTTCCTTTCTTATTTCAACAAAAGTCATATATAAATATTTTTAATATATGTCCCCTCTTTTTTATAATTATTTTTATTTAAAATTTCTGCATTATTCCTACTTATATTATATGAATATTATCTCTTTTTTCTTACAAAAAAATTCTATTAATGTAAAACTATTTTATAGTATAATAAAAAAATTTTAAGAAAATTAATTGCACTATAAAACAACAAAGAAGTATTACCAATAAATCTCTTATTAGTAATACTTCTTTATTCTAATTTCTTATTTTAACTTATTAAAATTTTTCTATTACTTACTTTCTTTATTCGTTTCTTCCCATCTTATAACTCTAATATTTTTATATGCATCAAGCACTTTTTGATATTCCCTATATTGGTCTTCCCAAATTATACTAGGAATTTTATCATATGCATCAAATATTTTTTCCGCTTCCTTCAAATATATTATTTGTTCTTGTGGTGACATAGTCTCATATCTTCTTGCAAATTTTGATAATTTATCTAACATTTCATTTGCTTGTATAAAGCCAAAGAAATCTTTTATTTTTATACCTGCCATCCTTATTTGAAAAACTGCAAGTAAAACTAATGCTATCGCTATAAATATAAAAATAAAAACACATGCTATTATAAATTCCATCTCATACACCTTCTCTTTTGGTATGAGCTTATTATAGCATGTGGTTTTATTTTTAGCAACTAAATTATTTTATTACTATTTTTTCGTCTTCAACTGTTGCTAAATTGTTTTTGCCTTGCTTTATATTGCCATCTAGCATTTCTTCTGCTATTTTATCTTCTAGCATATTTTGTATTGCTCTTTTTAATGGTCTTGCACCATAATCTTTATCTACACCTTTATCTGCAATAAGTTTTTTAACTTTATCGTCAACATCTAATGTAATATTTTGTGCATTAAGTCTGTTTTCTACTTGTTTTATCATTATATCTATAATTTTCTTAATGTCGTCGTCATTTAATTTATGAAATACAATCGTCTCATCAATTCTGTTTAAAAACTCTGGCCTAAATTGTTTCTTTAGCTCTGCCATTACATCTTTCTTAGTATTCTCATAATCTTTCTCGCTGTCTTCTTTATCACTACTATTTGAAAATCCTAAAGATGTTTTATCTGTAATTATTCTAGCTCCAACATTAGATGTCATTATAATTACTGTATTTTTAAAGTTAACCGTTCTTCCTTGTGCATCTGTTAAACGACCATCATCTAGTATTTGAAGTAACATATTCATTACATCTGGGTGTGCCTTTTCAATTTCATCAAACAATATAACTGAGTATGGTTTTCTTCTTATTTTTTCTGTTAATTGTCCACCGTCATCAAATCCAACATACCCTGGAGGAGAGCCAATTAATTTTGAAACAGAGTGTGGTTCCATATATTCAGACATATCTATTCTTATCATTGCATCTTCTGCACCAAATAAACTTTCTGCCAAAGCTTTTGAAAGCTCTGTTTTACCAACACCTGTTGGTCCTAAGAATAAGAAAGAACCTATTGGTCTGTTTGGGTCTTTTAGTCCTAATCTACCTCTTCTTATTGCTTTTGCTACTGCTGTTACTGCCTCATTTTGACCTATAACCCTCTTATGAAGCTCTTCTTCTAAGTTCTTAAGTTTTTCGTTTTCATCTTGACTTATTTTCTTTACTGGTATTCCAGTCCAATTTGCCACAACATCTGCAATATCTTCTTCTGTTAGAGTTACAACATTTTTACTGTTTTTGTTATGCCACTTGTCTTTTCCTTTTTGCAATTCTTCTTTTGCTTTATTTTCTTCATCTCTTAATGTTGCCGCTTTTTCAAAGTCTTGTACTCTAATTGCTTCTTCTTTTTCTTTATCTAAATCTGCAATTTTTTCCTCCAATTTCTTTAAAGAATCTGGAACAGTATATGTTCTCATTTTAACTTTTGAGGCTGATTCATCTATTAAGTCTATTGCTTTATCTGGTAAAAACCTGTCATTAATATACCTAACAGATAAGTTAACAGCTGCCTTTATAGCTTCCTCGCTAATTTTTACATTGTGGTGTGCCTCATATTTATCTCTAATTCCATTTAATATTTGTATTGTCTCTTCTGTTGTAGGCTCTCCAACTGTTACAGGACTAAATCTTCTTTCTAAAGCTGCATCTTTTTCTATATATTTTCTATATTCATTTAAAGTTGTAGCACCAACTACTTGAACCTCTCCTCTTGCTAGAAGTGGCTTTAGAATATTTGCTGCATCTACCGCACCTTCTGCAGAACCAGCACCAACTATAGTATGAATTTCATCTATAAATAATATAACATCTTTTACTTTTTTTACTTCTTCTAAGCATTTCTTTATTCTTTCCTCAAAATCTCCTCTATACTTTGCACCAGCCACCATGCTTGATATATCTATACTAACAACTCTTTTGTTTTTTAGCATTTCTGGTACATCTTCTGAAACAATTTTTTCTGCTAATCCTTCTACTACTGCTGTTTTACCAACACCGGGTTCACCTATTAAACAAGGATTATTTTTTGTTCTTCTTGATAAAATTTCTATTACCCTATCTATTTCTTTTTTTCTACCAATAACTGGGTCTAGTTTACCCTCTTTCGCTTGTTTAGTTAAATCTGCACCATATTGATTTAAAGTAGTTGTTTGATTATAGCTTCCATAGGTAGTGTTGTTAGATTTCTCATTATTTAAAGATGCTTCATCTTCGTTTATTACTTTTAAAATTTCTGTATATAGCTTTTGAGGATTTATATTTAAGTTCATCATTATACGTACTGCAATGCTATCTCCTTCACGCATAATACCTACTAAAAGGTGCTCTGTACCTATATATTCAGACCCTAACTTTCTTGCCTCTTTAAAAGCATTTTCTATAACTCTTTTAGTTCTTGGAGTAAATCCTACTGTTCCACTTTCTAGTTCTGCACCAACACCTATTAGCTCTTCTATTTCTTCTTTTATTTGCTCTGGCGTAACTTCTTGCAATTCTAGTACCTTACTTGCAACGCCTGTTCCTTCTTTTGCCAAACCATATAACAAATGCTCGGTACCTATATAATTATGCCCTAATTCTGTTGCCAAATCATTTGCCAACTCTAAAGCTTTTTCAGCTCTGTTTGTAAATTTATATACCATATGTACACTTCCTTTCACTTAATTTTCGTTAATTATATTTTTAATTAATTTTGCCCTTTCAATATCTCTTTCATATGCATTTAATTGTTTTCCTAAATATTTTTGCAAATTTCCAGACTGAGTATAAATTTTAATTTTATTTACCTTTAAATCTGTTAATCCTTCTATTATTCCTAAGTCCATGCCTAGTTTTATATCTGATAATAATTTAAGACACTCTTCAGACGATAACTTTCTAGCATTTGTTAATATACCATAAGAACGGCATACTCTATCTTCTAGCTCTAATGGCTCTTTAGTTAAATTCTTTCTTGCTATTCTTTCTTGTTCTATTATTTTAGATGTTATTACATTTAAGTTTTTAACAATTTCGTCTTCTGTTAACCCTAATGATTGATTATTTGAAATTTGGTACATATCACCTATGCTTTGTGTTCCTTCTCCATATATTCCTCTTATATTCATACCAAATCCGTTTACAATTTGTAGCACTTTATTTATATTGCCTGTAATTGTTAATGCTGGAAGATGTACCATAACAGAAGCTCTCATACCTGTTCCAACGTTTGTTGGACAAGAAGTTAAATAACCATATTTTTCATTACATGAATAATGGCAAACTTCGTCTATTTTTTCGTCTATTTCTACTACTAAGTTCTTTAAATTTTCCAAATCTAGACCTGCACTAAAAACTTGTATTCTTAAATGATCTTCTTCATTTATCATAATACAAATATTTTCGTCCTCGTTTACTAAAACTGCTTTTAAATTTTGTGTTACAACATTTCTAGAATTGCTTATAAACTCTGGGCTTATTAAATGTTTTTCTACTAAACTTAATTTAGTTATATTATCTATTTTGTCCATTTTAAAAAGTTTTAAACCATAGCCTAAACTATTTACTACTTCTTCCATTATATTAATTATTTTATTTAAATCTTCCTCTTTGCATTTTGTTACAAAAGGAATTCCTTTTATATTTCTTGCAAGCCTAATTCTTGAACTTACAACTACATCCGAATTTTTACCTGTTTGTGTATACCAATTAGACATATTTATTTTCAATCCTTTCCATATAATCTTTATATTTTCTAATTTGCCATTATTAATATTACTTATTTTTTACCATCTTTATTTCTAGCATATTAATTTTATATTGTAATATTCTCTTATATAATTTTTTACTAATTACTTTTTATTATACTGTTAGTTTTAATTTTTTACTTATTTTTTTCTTCTTTCTTTATTTCGTCTCTTAGCTTTGCAGCATCTTCATAACGCTCTTCTTTTATAGCTTTATTAAGCTTTTCTTTTAATTCTTCTATTTTAGCTTTTTCTGCTTTTTTATTTTCTTTTTCCTCTTTCTTAGCCGAATTATTTTTTTCTAATTTACTATCATTTTCAATAAATTTGCTTATTCTACCTACATGCCTATTAGAACCATGAATATTTTTTAATAAAGCATCTATTTTATTTGTAAATACATCATAGCAGTCCTCACAACCTAATAGACCACTTTCAATAAATTCGTCATAATTAGTTTTACAGCTATTACACTTAGTAGCTACTGCACTATTAAAACTTGGTAAAAAGCTTTCGCTTGCATATTCGCTTAGCATATCTCCTAAAAAGCTAGACATACTAATTGGCATACTAAAATCCATGTGATATACTCCTAATTCTTTTGCACATTTATCACATAATGCCATTTCTTTTTTTACACCATTGATTACTTGTGTATATCTAAAATTAACCTCATTTTTTCCACAATTTTGACATAACATAAAAATCTACCTCCCTTAAATTATTTTATGTTTTATCTTTGTTCTAGTTTTCTTTAGTTTAATTTTTATTGCTTATAAATTATAAATTATTTAATATTTAAAATTATTTTTTAATCTTCCACTAAATTTATAAGCATATTTTTAAATATATTTGCCCTTATAATATCTTTTATATTATTTGGTATTATAAGTACATTATCACTAGTTGCTACTTTTAGTAATTTTGCCTCCTTTTGTGTTATATAGTCTTTAGAAAGCAAATTTTTAATAAATATATCTACCTCCTGAGATGTTATTTTATCTCCTATACTAGATATAATATGCATTAATGCATTGCTTTTAGTTGTGTTGATTCTTTTTATTGTTATATGACCTCCGCCACCTCTTCTGCTTTCTACATAATAGCCTTGTGATGGTTTAAACCTTGTAGAAATAACATAATTTATTTGAGATGGTACACAGTTAAATTGTTGCGCTAAATCGTTTCTTTGTATTTCAATAAAATCTGTTTCATCAAACATTTCTTTTATAAAATCTTCTATTATATCTGACATCCTCATTTATAATCACCTCTTTGTTTTGACTTTGACTTTCTTTGACCTACATTATTATTATACTATCTTTTTTTAATAATGCAATTATGCTTTTTTAATGTTTTATGCAATTTTTGCATTTTAGTCCTCATCTTCCTAGCTTATTCTTTCATTTGCTTGTTTTTCCTCGCGTTTTCTTATTATTTTACATTATATTTTGTTTTATTCTTTACATTTATCTTTAGTTATATTTTCTAATTTTTCTGCTGTTCTTTTTTGCCTATCTAAAGTAAGCCAAGCAAAATAAGAAGATACAAATTCCCCATACTTAGTTGTATCTTCTATTTCTCCTGTTTTCTCTTTTGTATTATCTATTTTCTTTCTTCTTTCTATTTCTTCTTTATTATTTTTTTCCATAAAAAAACACACTCCTATTCTTAAAAATAGTTATGTGCATTTTTATATTATTTATACAAATATTAATTAAGCAAATATTTTTCTACAATATTTCGCACTCCGCCAGAATTATTATCTAATGTAACTTCTTTTGCCATTTCTTTTATATATGGTGCACTATTTCCCATTGCAACACCTAAACCTGCATTTTTAAGCATTTGTTCATCATTTACATTATCTCCTATTGCAATAACTTCGCTTCTATCTATTCCAAGCTCTTTCATTAAAAACTCAATTGCGTTCCACTTATCTGCATTTTGATTCATTATTTCTGTAATATAATATTCTACTGGAACATAGTCTGTACCATTTGCAATAAGCTTTCTTGCCATATGTGCTACTTCCATTACATTAACATTTTTTACTTCTTGTAGCTTTTTCATAATTCCACCAAATATTATATTGTTTTTATCACAAATACATATTTTTAAATAATCTTCTTTTTCTCTTTCTTCTATATATTTATATATGTTTGGAATAATATTTATATTTGTTTTTTTATTGTCCGGTTTTTTTACATTTTCTTGATTATAAAATAACACATTATATGCAAGTGAACTTGTTAAAATAGTATCTTCTGTAAAAACATTATAATAAATACTATTTTCTTCACAAATTTTAATAATTTGTAAAACTTTTTTCTTGTCTATATATTGGTTGTATATTATTTTATCTTCTTGTAAATTATATATTATAGCACCATTTCCACAAATAATTTCTCCTTGTATATCAAGCTCATTTGCAAAATTTTTTACAGACATTGTTCCTCTGCCAGATGTAAGAACTACTTTAATACCATTTTCTATTGCTTTTTTTAGTGCTATTTTATCTTCTTCTGATATTGTTCCATATGAATTTAACAATGTTCCATCTAAATCTATTGCTATTAATTTATACATATATTATTTATGATTTACTAATATAAACCATTTCTCCTTTCAAATTTATTTTTTTCATTTTCGATATTATTATACAAAATTTATTATTCAAATACAATAGAAAAAAATCTATTTTGATTTCCCAAAATTTCCAGTTTATTTTTCTTTTTATTGTGCACTCTATATATTGAAAAGACAAAATGTTTTTTCAAAGCTTTAATTAATTATCACATTTAGGAGGTGAAAGACATGGCAAATAACAACAGCAATTATTCTGTAGTTCCAGAAGCTAAAGAAGCTCTTAACAAATTCAAATATGAAGTAGCTAATGAAGTTGGTGTTAATTTAAAACAAGGTTATAACGGAGATTTATCTTCAAGAGACGCTGGTAGAATAGGTGGACAAATGGTTAAGAAATTAATCCAACAAGCTGAAAATCAAATGAAATAGTTTTTGCGTTCATAGCGTAAAAAAGAACCTCCTTAAGTAGTACATATTTAAGAAGGTTCTTTTTATTATGCGTTTACTTCTTCCTCTTCGTAAGTTGGTTCATTATTATTATCTAGTTGTTCTTTCATTTTTTCATATGCCTCATCTAGCATTTTTCTTATTCTTTCGCTTTTATTCTCTATTGTTAAATCTGGATATATTGGCTCTAACACTACCTGAGTAAATAATGGTTTTCTTTTAAACCATTTATATATTCCATCTGGCTCTCTTGTTAATATAACACTAGGAACTATTGGAACATTGTTTTCTACTGCTATTGCAAAAGCTCCTTTTTTAAACTTAATTAAGTCTGTAGCATATGGTCTTAACATACCTTCTGGGTATATGTGAACAGTCTCTCCATTTTTTAATAATTCTGCTATATTTTCATAAAATTTTTCTTTTTCAGATATTTTTATTGGTATAGGAATTCCTCTTAGCAATTTTACTAATTTTCCTATAAAAGGTATTTCTACATTGCTTTGTAAAGTAACAAAATAACAATACTGTGGAAAACTAGCTAAGCCGTTCATTGAACAATCTATTGTATGAACATGGTTAGAAATTGTTATTTTAGCACCTGGCACTTTTTTTAAGTTTTCTTTTCCTACTAGTTTGTAACCTAGCACTACTTTATTTACTACAAATAAAATCGGTACTGCTATTAGATAGTAAAATGTGTCTTGCAGAAAATTAATTACCTCTTTCATTAATTTCATCCTCAAACATCTCCTCTATTTTTTCCATACTTTTCTCTATTCTGTATTTCTCTGCACTTTCAGCATATGTTTTTCTCATATTATTAAGCTCTTGTGGATTATCAAGCCACTTATCTATTTTCTTTGCCAAGTCATCACTATTTCCAGCTTCAAACAAACTTCTTTCGTCTAATGCAAATTGTGGAGTTGCTGATTTACTACTATTAGATATAATTGGAACATTTCCACAAGCAATTGCTTCTATACAAGATATTGCCTCTATTTCTGCATCTGATGTATGTACATATAAATCTGTTCTATGTAGTAATTCCAATAATTCTTTTTCATTGCAAAATTGTATAATAGGTTTATTTGTTAATTCTTCACCCATTTTTTCATATTGCTTATATTTAGGACCTTTTCCTGCTAAAACTAATTGAATATCTTTTTCGTATTTTGACTTTTTTATTGCTTCAAAAAGTAAATCTTGCCTTTTTTCCCCTGATAAACGTCCTACCATTGTAATTACAATTTTTTTATTTTTCTCTTTTGGTATAAAGTTAAATTTATCTTGTATTCCATTTGAAATAACATATAATTTTGCTGTATAGTCATGTTCTTTTAGTTGGCTTGCTATAAAGTTACTTGGGCAATGTATACGATTAAATTTATTAAAAAAGTCGTTTCTAAATTCTTCATATATTTTATCATTTATTAATTTTAAGTTTCCCATCTTTATAGTATATGTTATATTCTCTGGCTGTACATGAAATGCAGCTGTATTTGGAATTTTTAATTCATCTGCAATTTTTTTTGCAGTTCTAGATAGCCAAAATGGCATATAAAAGTGTACAACATCTACATCTTGCATTGCTTGTTTTATTATTTCTTTATCTGGTACTCCAAAACACATCCCCTGTGATTTTACAATTCCAGAAATTCCAATAGGTAATCTTAAAGTTTTTACTATAAATTTGTTTTCTCCCGCTTCTCCTGTTGTAAGTACTGTTACTGTATGACCTCTCTTTTGTAACCCTTCTGCAAATCTTCTAGCTGAAATTGTTGTTCCATTGTTTCCATTTTCATATTGATCTATAACTAAAAGTATTTTCACAAAACATACTCCTTTTCCCCAATTTTGTTTACATTAATATTATAGCACAAAAAATATAATAAATATAGTCGAATTTTGTTTTATTGTTTTTTTAGTATTTTTCTATATAATTTGTTTTATGCACAATTTTATGATATAATAGATATACGGCTTTTAGCCGAATTATTCTCAAGGAGAGGTTAGATTCCAATGGACAACACTAGTACAGGTGCAGAATACAGCCACGCCGTTTTTCGGTTTCCGCTGTACTATGCCAAAAAAAGAAAAATCCAACGCCTCCAGTCTTCTCTGGAAGCTGTTGGCAAGGTAACGCGATGCTATCTCGAGCTTGAAGGTTTGTACTGCTTCAATGTTAGAGCTAGAGTGGTAGACAAGAAGGTTCTTGTTCCTGCTCCTAGTCGGTACGTCGCACGCGTTGTCTTCGGGTTCGAGGACGGCACCAAAATTCCTTTTCATGTTGACAATACCCTTAAGAACATTGTCAACGACATTAAAAAGGCAGGTGATTGCTTGTGCGACAGAAGCTTTGAAAAGAGCTTCACGGTCGAGAACGTATACGGCACTAACTATGTCGTTATCGAAGCAAACCTTGTACAACCTTAAACCTTGTGGGGACACGTTTGTGTCCTAGTACAAAAGGGAACTCCCACAGCTGTTTTACAGTCATGTGAGGGTTCCCTTTTATATATAATTAATTACAAAAAGCTTCTCAAATATATGAGAAGCTTAATATATTTTTTTAATATAAAGTTTATACTTCTGGTTCTACAATACCAAAGTTTTTTCCATCTTTTAAACGATAAATAACATTTACTTTATTATTTTCTAAGTTTATAAATGCTAAAAATTTATCTTGTGGTCTTCCTTCTAATTTTAATTTTGCATCTTCTGGAGCAAGTGGTTTTATTTCATAATATAATGTTTTTAATATTTCACCTTCTACCTCATGCTCTTCTTCCATTTTTAAAGTTTCTTTCATCCTAATTGATTCAGTCATATTTTGTTTATCTTTTTTAGTTTTAACTTTTCTTGCTTGACCTTCTAATATGTCAATATCTTTATCTATTGATGCATATAAGTCTCTATGTGCTGTAACAGCTCTTAATCTGTCGCCTCCTGCTTTTACATCCATTTCTGCAATTTGCTCTGACCCTTCTGTTTTAATTGTTGCGTATAAATCAAATTCTTCTCCAAAGTATTTAACTAATCTGTCTGCCTTTTTTTCAATATAATCTTTAATTGCTTCTGTTGCTTTTAACTCTTTTCCTGTTATTTTTATGTTCATAAAAATCGCTCCTTCCAAAATTTATATAATTGTCATTTGTGAGTTATTTTAATTATATATGTTTTTTTTTATTTTTGCAAGTATTTTTACTATTTATCGTTTTTTTAACCATTATGTAGTTATATTTCGTTCACATCAATTCTAACATTACAAATTTATTGTACTTTTTTTGTAATGAAATATTGACAACACAGAAAAAATAAGTTAAAATTATATATGCGTTTGTAAAACGCTTACGGTGGATTTAGCGTAGTTGGTTAACGCGCCAGTTTGTGGCACTGGAGACCATGGGTTCGAGTCCCATATTCCACCCCATAATTTTTTATTGATTTTATTTTAATTTTGTTGTATAATAATATAGTATTGTTATATAATATAGTTATATTGGGCTGTAGCCAAGCGGTAAGGCATTAGACTTTGACTCTAACATGCGCTAGTTCGAATCTAGCCAGCCCAACCACATAAGCATTATATGAATAATAATTGTTCTTAAATGCATAATAAAAAAACAACTTTCGTTTTGAAAGTTGTTTTTTTATTATTTTATTATACTTCTTCTGCCCAAATTATTAATCTTCCAGATACATCATCTGTACATGTAGAAAGCGATATTTCTCTTTTTCCATTTGTATCTCTTACAGCATAAGAGAAATCGTTAGCATCTGTTATATATTTTTTTGTAATTTTATATTCTAATCTTCTATTATTTAAGTCTGTAATATAAATTTTATCTCCTATTGAAAGTTTGTCATTATCTGAGAAAAATCTTCCATCTCTAAAGTTATGTCCTATAATAACATTGTTTCCTACTTCATTTAGACCTGGTCCATATAGCAAACCTACCGCAACCTGAATAGTATCTTTATTCGCTTCTAATATTGGGTATTCTACATCTATTCTTGGAATTTCTATTTTACCATTAATTAAATAACCTTTATAAGTTAGTTGTGATGTTGAAGTTCCACCTTGTTGTGTATTTGTATCTACTTCGTTTACAGGTACATTTATTATATTTGCATTTCCACTTGGAAGTGTTCCTGTTCCGCCATTTTCTTGATTTAAGTAGTCATTTAATTGCCCTAAAATTTCGTCACCTTCCGAAGTTTCTTGGCTTTTTCTATAGTAGTCTATTCCCATATAAACTAATAGACCAATAATACCTAATATAACTATTACTAATATTATAGTTAATACTTTATTATATTTACTATTCTTTAACATAATTACACCTCTTTCCAAATATTATTAATATATACATAATAATTTTATTTCCGATAATTACTTCATACTTAATTATAGCATATTTTTATACTTTTTTCTACATAATATTTGGTATTTTTCTATAGTTCTTATTAAATCTAGTATTTAATGTTTGCTTTAGATTAAAATTTATCTAAATATATATAGTTTATAATCTTATTCTTTTTTGTACTTGCTTCTCTATATTATAAAAATTAACAGACTTTTGTTCCTAGTTTTTTACCTGCAATAATATGGAAATGTATATGATTTACTACTTGTCCACCATCTCTTCCACAGTTTGCAATTACCCTAAAGCCATCTTCTTCTATGTTTAATTGTTTTACAATTTTATTAATTGCTTTAAAAATTTCTGCAATTAGGTAACTATCTTCCTCTTTTACTTCAATAAGTGTTGCAATATGTTTTTTTGGAATAACTAAAATATGAATTGGTGCAACTGGATTTATATCTTTAAATGCAAGTACATTTTCATCTTCATATACTTTTTCTGATGGTACTTCTCCTTTTATAATTTTGCAAAAAACACAATCTTCCATTTTTTCTCTCCTTCTCTTGTTTTATACTTATTTTAACGCTACATTTATTCTTTTATTATAAATAAGCATTTATATATTTTGTGTATAAAGCTTTATTTTGTAACTCATAATTTAGAGTTAATGGCAAGCAAAATTCCAATAAATAAAGCTTTATACTAATTAATTAAACTAAAACAGCTTTTATTCTTCTTACACCTGCTGAGCTTGATTCTTCTTTTAAGATTTTAAAAGTTCCTAGTTCCCCAGTATGCTTTACATGAGGTCCTCCACAAATTTCTTTACTAAAATCTCCTATTGTATATACTGTAACTTTATCACCATATTTATTTTCAAATAGTCCAGTAGCACCTGCCTCTTTTGCTTCTTCTACTGTCATTTCTTCGCATATTACTGGCAAATCTCTTTTTATTTGTTCGTTTACAATATCTTCTACTTCTTTTAGTTGCTCTTTTGTCATTTTTTCAGGATGTGAAAAGTCAAATCTAAGTCTTTCTGTTGTAATATTTGATCCTTTTTGTTTTGCATGTTCTCCTAAAACAATTTGTAATGCTTTATGTAGCAAATGTGTAGCTGTATGATATTTTACTGTTTGTTCATTTTGGTCTGCTAATCCACCTTTAAATTTATGCTCACTACCCATCCTAGATTTATCTTGATGCTCTTTAAATAATTTGTCGAATTCTGTCATGTCTATTTTTAATCCTTGTTCTTCTGCTAAATCTGCTGTAATCTCTGGTGGAAATCCATATGTCTCATATAGTTTAAAAATAGTTTGTCCATCTATTACATCTTTGTTTTCTTGCTTTAATTTTTGGACAGCCTTTTCAAATTCTTTTTCTCCATGAGATAAAGTCTTTATAAATTTATCTTTTTCTTCTAATATAACTTGCTTAATTATTTCTTTGTTTGTGTCTAACTCTGGGTACATTTCTTTTAATATTTCTATGTCTAAATCTATTAAGCTTCCAAGCTCATCTAAGCTTATCTGTAATTTATTTAGATGTCTAGTCATCCTTCTTATTAAACGTCTTAAAATGTAACCTCTATCTATATTGCTTGGTCTTCCACCATCTGAAATTATCATCATACTAGAACGTAAATGTTCTGCAATTATTCTTCTACTTTTTATATCATCTATTTTTTGCAAGCTCTCTAATTTTTCCATTATTGGTGCAAATAATTCTGTATCAAATGGTGTTGATTTTCCTTGAAGTAAGAAAGTTATTCTTTCTAACCCCATACCTGTATCTACATTTTGTTGCTTTAATTTTGAATATGTACCATCTTTAGATTTATAGTATTCCATAAAAACATTATTCCAAATTTCTACGTATTTTCCACAATCACATGATGGTTGACAATCTGCTGAACAAGGCTCTTTTCCAGTATCATAAAACATTTCTGTATCTGGTCCACAAGGTCCATCTTCTCCTGCTATCCACCAATTATCATCTTTTCCATAAAAATAAATTCTTTCATCTGGTATACCAGCTTTTCTCCAATAACCTGCTGTAACTTCATCTCTTGGAGCATCTTCATCTCCTGCAAAACATGTTACAGAAATTTTTTCTGCAGGAATTCCAAGTTCTTTAGTTAAAAACTCATAACTCATGCTAACTGCTTCTTCTTTAAAGTAGTCCCCTAAAGACCAATTTCCAAGCATTTCAAAATATGTTAAGTGCCTATTGTCGCCAACTTCGTCTATATCATTTGTACGTACGCATTTTTGATAATCTGTAAGTCTTTTTCCTGCTGGGTGTTTTTCACCTAAAAGATATGGCACTAATGGTTGCATTCCAGCTGTTGTGAATAATACAGATGGGTCATTTTCTGGAATTAATGGTGCACTTGGTATAACACTATGGCCATGATTTTTAAAAAAGTTTAAGTATTTGTTTCTTATTTCTATTGCTTTCATTTTTTCGCCCCTTTAATTTTTTAGATAATGTTTTATAACCTATTTTTCATAAGTTAATTTACATTATCATATTTTTTCATAATTTAGATAATATTTTTATAATTTATTTTTATGAATTACAAAAATATTATCTAAACTTATGTAATTATATATTATAAATGGCTATAAATCAATATTTTTTAATAATTTATATATTGTTTTTGCATATATTTAGTTTCATAATTTAATATTATTTTTGATTTTATAATTTTATTTTTCTATATTACAACAAACTTCCTATAATATTTTATATATTATAGGAAGTTTGTTATTTAATAATTATAATCTTAGTTTATTTTGAATTATTTTCTTCAAACCTTGCAACTTCTTAATAGAAATCATTATTATGTATAATTTATCTTAAGTAGCTTTTATTTTTTCATAATTTCTTCAATTTCTTCCTTACTTAATTCCGTTGCTTCCATTATTATTTCCATTGGTATATTTTTCTTTAACAGCCTTTTCGCTATTTCTATTTTTTCTTTTCGCTCGCCTCTTGCCATTGCCTCATCTTCTCTTTGTTCTTGGTCCATCCTAAGTAATTCTGCTTTTAACAGCCTTCTTCTTAGTAAATCGTCTTGGCTTATTCTATCTAATTCTTCTTTTGCTTTCTTTATATCTTCATTTTCTTCCATTATTTTGGCTACCTCCGCATCTTCTGGATTTTCCAAAAACATCATCCACTGTAATACTTCGTCTTTCTTATTTTTCTCATATTCTTTTATTGCTTTTGGTAGCTCTATAATATATAATTCAAAATAGTCTGTCAACTTGATTTTATAGTATTTTTCCTCCGTTATTCTCCATTTTGTGCACGATTTCTCTATTTTTCTACTATTTCAAAATTACTTGCATTTGATAAATCTGCTGTTGCACTACATCTTAATGTTTTTGTTTCTCCAGATTTTATATTTGGTATTATTGCATTTAAACTTGCTAGCTCTTCTCCATTTTGCCCTATTACTCTTAAAGACACTATTTCTTCTTTTTGTTCTTCTGTTCCTGAGTTAGTTAAATCTGCTATTATTGTTGTCATTTTACTTCCTGGATTATATATAAAACTTATATTTTTAATTTCTATTTCTTTAAATTGCTTTTCTTCTTTTAAACTTGGACTATTATTTTCTTTTTGCCCATCTTCTAACTCTTCCACATATGGATTTGTTATGTTTTCCCCGTCTTGTGTATATTCTATGTTTATACTATTTTCTTCATTAATGTTATCTTTGTTTTCTTTTGCTCTATTATTTACTAGCAAAATTATTGCTCCTACTATTAAAACTACGACTATAATAAAAATTATTAAATTTCCTTTTTTAATCATTTTGCTCTCTCCTTTTTATATAATGTAAATCATGTGAAACATTTTGTTCCTATCTTGTACAATATGCATTATTATAATACCACCTTGCACTTGAAATTTCCATTTCATTTTTATTACATTTACATTACATTTTAGTTTCGTACACCATATATAAATGTTATTTATATATTAATTTTATTGTACTTTTATTAGTTTTATATTCTACTTGTCTTTTATTTAATATCTGTTGTTCTTTTAAATAACTAGCAGTTTCTATAAGAACTTAACAAAATTCTCCTATTAGTTCTAGCCCTTCTGCTCCAATGATCTTTACATTTAAAATTTCATTTTCTATTTTTTCTATTTCAAAACCTTCGCTATTCTTTTCTAAATTTACTTTAACTAATCTATAATTACTAGTATGCCCTTTCACATATTTGCCATCTTGTTCTTCAAAAAGTACACTAAGTGTTTTTCCTATACATGAATTATTAAATTCTTTTTCATATTTATCTGAAAGCTCTAGTAATTTATTGCTTCTTTCTTCTTTTATATTTCCATCTATTTGATTTTCCATAACAGCTGCTCTAGTGCCTTTTCTTGGAGAATATTTAAATACATGTATTTTATAAAGTTTTATTCTATTTAATAGTTCATAAGTTTGGTTAAATTCTTCTTTAGTCTCTCCTGGAAAGCCTACTATTATATCTGCTGTTAATGCTGCATTTTTATAGTACTTTCTTATTGTTTTAGCCGCTTCTTCTATTTCTTTTGCCGTATATTTTCTATTCATCCTTTTTAAAGTTTCTGTGCATCCACTTTGTAATGATAAATGGAAGTGGTCACAAACTTTTTCTAATTTACTTAGTCTTTTTACAAATTCTTCTGTAATTATCGTAGGCTCTAATGAACCTAATCTAATTCTTTGTATTTTAGGAATTCTATTTATACCTTCAAGTAACTCTATAAGTGTATAGTCAATGTCTGTACCATATGCTGTTAGGTTTATTCCTGTTAATACCACTTCTTTTATTCCATTTTCTGAAATTTTTTCTATTTCACTTATTATGTTTTCAGGCTTTCTGCTTCTAACTCTTCCTCTAGCATATGGAATAATACAATATGTACAAAATTGGTTACATCCATCTTCTATTTTTATAACTGCTCTATTTCGCTCTGTATGTGTAATTAACCCATATTCTTCATAATTATCTTTTAAGTTCATCTCTGATACAGAAACTATTTTTTCCCTATTTTTCATATATTCGCTAACATATTTTACAATATCTTTTTTCTCTTTTGTTCCAAGTATTAAATCTATATCTTCTATTTCTTCAAGCTTTTCTTTCGCCACTTGAACATAGCAACCAACAGCTACAACTATTGCATTTTTATTTTGTTGTTTAACTCTTCTTATCATCTGCCTAGACTTTTTGTCTGCAATACTTGTAACTGTACATGTGTTTATTACATATACATCTGCTTTGTTTTCAAAATTCGTAATTTCATATTCTGCTTCTATAAATTTTTGCATCATTGCATTTGTTTCATATTGATTTGTTTTACAACCGTAATGTGCAAAATGCTACCTTTATTTTTTCCATAAAAAATCTCCTTAAAATAACACTGTTTCTTATTTTAGCATATTTTAGGAGATTTTTCAAATATTTAGTTTTTATAATAACATAATCTTTTTATTTTAATATTAGAGAAAGAACGGTCTCGAAGCATCGAGACCGTTCTTATTGAAGTTCTAATGTCCAAATGTAACTCATACAAAACAAAAAAGATAGTACTTTGTAGTGAAGCAAGGTCTTTAAATTTGTGTGTATTACACAAATTTAAAGTAGCCGTGCGTCCGTAGCGAAACGAAAAAATACTATCTTTTTTTTGTTATTAATTTTAGTGTAAAATATTAATACATACCGCCCATGTCTGCTGAATTATCATGTGCTCCACAGTTACAATCTTTTGGTTCTTTCTTATCTGTTACTAAGCTTTCTGTTGTTAGTATCATTGATGCAATAGATGCAGCATTTTGTAATGCACTACGTGATACTTTAGTAGGGTCTACTATTCCTGCTTTTTTCATATCTACATATTCTTCATTAGCAGCATCAAAACCTATTCCTGGATTACTGTCTTTTACTTTTTCAAGTATTACTGCTGGCTCTAATCCTGCATTTACAGCTATTTGTCTAATTGGCTCTTCTAATGCTCTTAAGATTATTTTTCCACCAAGCTTTTCATCTTCTTTTAATCCTTCTACTACTTTTTCTACTTTTGGTATAATATTAACATATGATGTTCCACCACCTGCTACAATACCTTCTTCTACAGCCGCTTTAGTTGCAGAAAGTGCATCTTCTATTCTTAGTTTTTTGTCTTTCATTTCTACTTCAGTAGCAGCTCCAACACCAATTACAGCAACTCCACCAGCTATTTTAGCTAATCTCTCTTGTAAGTTTTCTTTTTCAAATTCACTCTTTTCATCTGCAATTTGTGCTTTTAATTGGTTAACTCTTTCTTTTATTTTGTCTTTATTACCCATACCATCTACAATTATAGTATTTTCTTTTTGAACTTTAATTTGTCTTGCTCTACCTAATTGTTCTACAGTTGTATCTTTTAATTCTAATCCTAAGTCAGATGTAATTACCTCTCCACCTGTTAAAATTGCTATATCTTGTAACATAGCTTTTCTCTTATCTCCATAACCTGGAGCTTTAACAGCAACTACATTTAATACACCTCTTAATTTGTTTAAAATTAATGTAGATAAAGCTTCTCCTTCTATGTCATCAC